>NZ_JBQKUM010000086.1:0-19216 GCF_054968605.1 Pseudoalteromonas sp. G5_S1_14_S5
CAAGGTGTTAGGTAAATGGAGGAACAATGAGTTCAAGGGTAATTAAAGTTGTAGATTATCGACCTTCATGGGCCGATGATTTTAGCGACGAAAAGTTGTTGCTAGAATCGGTCTTGAATGCAGCTAATGTAGTGGCAATTCATCACATTGGTAGTACTTCAGTCAAAGGTCTTTGTGCGAAACCAATCATCGATATTCTTGTTGAAGTGAAATCACTAGAAGAGTTAGATAAGAACAATAATCTGATGGAGTCACTTGGATATGAAGTTAAAGGTGAATTTGGTATAGCAGGTAGGCGTTATTTTCAAAAAGGTGGCATACAAAGAAGTCACCAAGTACATGCTTTTTTAGTTGGGTCTCCGGAAGCAAATAGGCATATTGCTTTTCGAGACTACTTGATTCAATTTCCAGAAATAGCGTTGCATTATGGAAATTTGAAGCGAGAAGGTGCTGCAATTTGTAACAACGATATTGGTGTATATTGCAATCATAAGGACAGTTTTATAAAGGAGCATGAAGTAAACGCACTACGCTGGAAATTTATCTAACAAATAAGGATTAAGCGTTGCGTAGTCAACAAACTGCTTAAGACGGACTGCCTACGCTCGGCGAATTTACTTCAAAGCTTGCTCTGTGTTTAAGGTGGCTTAATTTCGTATTGTGATATGTTGTTAGCCACTTAGCCACTTAGCCACTTAGCCACTTAGCCACTTAGCCTCAAGCTTGAACTTCAGCACTTCCCATAGCCACCGCTCATGGTGGCTTCATTACGCCTGTCTTACAGCCCATACCCAGCCCCCGGAAAACGCTATGGAAAACAGATTGTTAGTGATGTTCTCGTTAATCAATGATTTTATATGATTAATTCTGTGAATGGTTATTGTGTTCTGTCTCTTTTTTTGAATAATAGTGTTTTGTTTAATATGCAAAAGTATTCATAAAATGAAAGTTGTTAATTTTTTTCTATCAACAATGCTACTTGTTGGATCCGCTCAAGCCAATGACGTAGTTCAGCTAATTGGCCCTTACAATGTATCTTTTGAAAAGGCTCAAGACTCTGTTGTTAATTTCTATTTGCCTGAGGGGAGCATTGGAGTCGTTGGCCTTACTGGAGGGGACGAGTTTTCTGAAGCAGAAACTCCTTCTGGGATTTTTGATGACATATCAGAGAATAAGAAAACGATTTTTCTAAAAACGCAATTAGATGAAGGAGAGTCGGTTACTTCAGGGATTAGTACCAAGTGTGGACTTTCTTTGTCTGTTGTAATACACACAATTTCAAAAGCCTCTGTTGAAGGTGCAATTAAGCCTAAACTATTAATTAATACTCCTGCTGATTGTCATTAATTTATTGTTACGGACGAGATGAAACTCTTGTACAGCCACCTATTCGGTGGCTTTTTTGTGCCCGATATATAGATCCACCGAAAGCATAGCTAACCCATGGAAAACGCACTCCTCCTTCCCACCAGCGACGTTTTCGATCTCATTTTGCACGGTTTTACTTCGGTGAAACGCTAGTGATTACCAAAGGTGACTATAGCTTTGAACTTAATGAGGCCTAAATGATACGTGGATGTTTTTTTCATAATGGTCATACTATTATTAGTTATCGTTTTTGTAAAAAAGCTTTGGGACATAAATTAATGGAGTTCAGCATGTATCTAAAACTTATAGTGTTAATACTATCAACTTTCCTTTTTGCATGTGCAGGGCCCAACCCTAATGTTGGAGAACGGACAACTGATATGGGGTGGACTTCTGGGAATTATCAACTGGCATTCGATACTGCGGAAGCGTATGCAGAGAAAGGTCAGCCATGGGCTCAACTTAGATTAGGCATTTTCTACGCTAATGGTTGGGGAGTTGAGAAAGATGTGAAAATTGCCATGGAATGGTATCAAAAGGCCGCGGTTCAAACTGCAAAAGGTGATTGGGCTAATGGTAAAATTATTGGGGCTACTGGAGAAGCGGGTTACTTTAATCAAAACAGTGATGCACTTATTGCTCAATTCAATCTAGCACAACTGTATTTTGAAGGTGATGAAATAGAAAGGGACTTAGATAAATCACTTAAATTGGTAAATAGCGTTATTTCTAATTCAAATGGGGAATCAATTTTATTCTGTTGCGAGTTCTCAACTCCAAGATATTTTAGTCAAGATCAGTTTCTTGAACTCAAAAGTAAAATAGAGAAAGAGTTGGAGATTAAGTAATGTGTAATAATCTCCATAAAGGCGTATTCTAAGTGGGTGTAGTATCAACTTAAAAGCGTAACTCTTCTATAGCCACCACTCACAGTGGCTTTTTTACGCCAGTTACATAGCCCTGCTAAAACACAAGCAACTCATGGAAAACGCACTCATCCTCCCCACCTGCAGCGTTGTCGATCTCACTTTTCCGCAATTCTATTTCAGTGAAATTCTTCTACCGTAATAGAAAGCTAATAAGCCGCGAGCCCTTCAGGAATAACGGGGGATGGGGGATAATTGAAGGGCTGAGCGTGAATGGCAACGAAAAACAAAATTGCAAAAAATGTCACTGTGTTTACTTGGCAATGTTGTCCAGGTTAAAGGTTAAATGCAGACTTTCCGGCACTTCGGGATCCCCATTGACCGTATCCATGAACATCTCACAAGCCGGAATGACTTCATTCTTGCAGTAGACGTAATCGAATTTAATGGGGTCACCACGGGTCCCACCATTTGGAATGATGGCAGCCAGTTCTACGGGGAAGCGGTGACCCGTTATCACTTCTTGGGCAGTGACGTTCTTAATTTTTTCGTATTCATCTTTGGTGGCAATGTCGCCAACGGGTATGAGTTGTATGCTTTCTCATTGCCGTTCGAAATATTAATGAACATCGAGCGGAAGTTGCCCACACCGCGGCTAGAAGCCATCTTTTCTTTGAGATCGTCTTCATCTTCTTTGCTGAGGTTTGGGTCGGTGGCGTAGAAGATAAAGCTCATGTGCAAACCGCTCTTATAGTACCGGCGGCGAAAGGTGGTGGAGTCCTGGCTTAGTAGTGCGGATTGAACACATCCCAAGTAATCGGGCCCACCATAAACCTGTTGAACAGGGTCGTATTGCTTGATGAAAATGATGTCTTCTTTCTTGTAGCGCTTTTGCTTGTTGCCCCGCTCTAGAAAGCGAAGTCACCGTTCTTACGTTTTCGCAAATATATAGTGGGCATTGGCCAAAGGCCTACGCCTTTTCCCAAATAGTTACGCAGTTTAAGCAGGGCAGTATCACCGAACTCCAAGAAGTCATGCACGGCCGATTGCATTTTCTGTTTCTGCATAACGCCTTGAATGTAACGGCCCGCGATCATATTACGTCGAGCCATTAAGATAGAGCCATGATAGACGTTGGCTCGGGTGAGTTTGTTTAAGCCGGCTCTATCAAGCGGTGGCTCCCAATAGTCGCCATCGTCGTTGTAATACAGCTCGCTGTAATCGTAGTTGGTAAATTCACGATTCATGATCTCAGGCTCACCAAAGCTAAGCATCAAGCTTTCATTATTGATGGTTTTTTCGTGCTTGTTTTTGTTTTCTGTCCAGTTATAGAGTTACATCTGCCAAGTTGATTTGCGTTTTTCTGAGTGATCGAGCGGCTCGTTAATGCAGGCATGAGAGATCGCCCAGAACGCGTAGGCGTGTCCAGTTAACTCGCTGCGCTAAGCTTTGAAGGTCATGTTGTTGCCGCTGTTGGTGGTTGCTCGCTTAATGGCCATGAAGGCCATAGCAATGTCTTTGTGCTCTGCATCAAATTGAATTCGGTTTGATGCAGAGCACATCAATCGTCTTCATCACCAATCGGTTTTTACTTTCGTTGCTGTATTGAATGACGACGGTTTCTCGCGGTTTTTTTTGCTGAGTAAGTCATACATACCCGCGCCAATGCCCTTGGTATCAATGGCCAAATAGCTGACTTTGTAACGGTTAAACACTTTTTAGACTTGCTGAGCCTGGTACTGAAAGTTCAACCCTCGCCAGCAGTGCTTTTCCAGGACTCGGAACTTTTCAATGGCGACAATAGGTGGGGCGACCACAACTAAACAGGCGTTGTCTCGGGGCGTAACCTAACCAAACCTCACGCAGATCGAAGGGAGAGTTGTCATTGGGCTTGAAATCTTGCCACCGGCTAATGTCGACCATGGCTTTCTCAAGGGCTGAGAACTTAAAGACCGAGCTGGCACCATCGTCGAAGATACACATAAACATATTATCGAAGTCGTCTTTGCTGTATTCGTCGCGTAGCTCATCGATATCAAATAGCTCACAACCACCTGCAGCGGTATTCTCAATCGTAACCACGTAACGCCACTGCTTGTCTGGGCAGAGCCGTCCACTGTCTCGATAGTCGGCAAAGGTCGGAAACTCAATATTGGCACGGGTATCTCGACCTTGGCGCCATTGGTCGCCCGTCCAAAAGGTGTAAGCCTGATGCGTTTTAGCCGAAGGGGTGGAGAAGTAGGTTTTGCGCCAGTTCTTGTGGGTCGCCATGGCGGACGCGAGTTTGTTGAGCCATCGAATTTAGGGATCCAAAAGTACTCATCCACATAAACCCTTTCCTTAAGGTAATGGAGTCATTACATGATCAGTCTAAGATCCGTCAATGGCAGTGGCTTTGAATATAGAAACCCCTGACAGCGATCGAAACCAAGCTGGTGGACACTTTGATGTGTATCCACATCTTCAACGCCTTCCGCTACTGTTTCAATTCCAGACGCTTTGCAGTAAGCTAAAGTTTGCTTGATTAGTGAGGAGCGAGAGCTGTCTTCGCTATTTACAATCGATTTATCAAATTTTACTTCATCGACATAAAGGTTCATCACCTTATTCATGTCTGAGTAACCCACACCGAAATCATCGATAGAGATTTTAATACCAAGCGCTTTATAGCGTTGAACCTGTTTGCAGAGCTCTCCATCCCATTGATCAGCTTCACTGAGTTCGCTAGTGCTTTCTTGCTGATATTAAGAGCCAAGTTCAAGTGTGCTGGAAGCGACTTGACTTCAGTTAAAGATTGCTCAGAAGCTCTCTTCTTCTTCACCTAATGCAAAAGTACGATCAATGAACACACCCGGTGAAAAGATACCTTTTTCGGGAATATTCAGACGAAACAGTGCTTGTACACCTGTCACTTTCTCGGCACTCGATTCTACTTTTGGTTGATAGAAGCAGGTGTGCTAGTCGTTTTCGAAGGCTTCTTGAATGATGTGATCGGATAGCGTCATTGGCTTGTTTCTCATTTTATCTTGGGCATCGGTGTAACGGCCGCACATTCTGAGAGAAACAGTAATTCGACAATAAATCGTTTTGAGATTAAAAATTGAGAGTGGGTATGAAAGCGAAATTAGGTCGAATTTTCGATGGATATGGCGTTAAAAAGAACAATAGAGGGGCGTTAATGTGCCCTACGTCACTGGGATGAACTATTATTCGTGCCTCAGGTTCATTAATGTTTTTCCAACTGGAGGGATAATCGAAAAGGGGATGTTCAACTAGAATATAGGGATTAGTTTTACAGTGTAAATGATCGTTTTAGGATCGTTTGTATCCCTACATAATGCGGCGCGCGATGCTGCTGAATAATAACTAGTAAGGAATGAGAATGTCTTCTGCATTTTATCAACAGATTCAAAATCAAATCGAAGAAGTTAAAGAAGAAGGTCTTTACAAGTCTGAGCGTGTAATCACTTCTCAACAGCAAGCAGCTGTTAAAATTTCAACAGGCGAAGAAGTACTTAACTTCTGTGCAAACAACTACTTAGGTCTAGCTAACCATCCTGAACTTATCGAAGCTGGTAAAGCGGGTATGGATCAACACGGCTTTGGTATGGCGTCTGTACGTTTCATCTGTGGTACTCAAGACATCCACAAAGAACTAGAGCAAAAGCTATCTACGTTCCTAGGTAAAGAAGACACAATCCTGTACACATCTTGTTTTGATGCTAATGCTGGTCTGTTCGAAACCATTCTAGGCAAAGAAGATGCAATCATCTCTGATGCACTAAACCACGCATCTATCATCGATGGTGTTCGTCTATGTAAAGCGATGCGCTTCCGCTACGCGAACAACAACATGGAAGAACTAGAGCAGCAACTTATCGCAGCTAAAGAAGCTGGCGCTCGCCACACACTAATCGTAACTGACGGCGTATTCTCAATGGACGGCGTAGTAGCGAATCTTCCAGCTATCTGTGACCTTGCGGACAAGTACGATGCACTAGTAATGGTTGATGATTCTCACGCTGTGGGCTTCATGGGTAAAAACGGCGCTGGTACTCACGAGTTCCACAACGTTGTTGACCGCATCGATATCATCACAGGTACGCTAGGTAAAGCAATGGGTGGCGCTTCAGGCGGTTATACGTCTGGTAAGAAAGAAGTGATCGACTGGCTACGTCAGCGTTCTCGTCCATACCTATTCTCTAACTCTGTTGCACCAGCAATCGTATCGGCGTCTATCCGCGTTCTAGATCTTCTAGCAGAATCTGGTGACCTACGTACAACACTATGGGAAAACTCTGCACATTTCCGCACTCGCATGGAAGAAGCTGGTTTCACTATGGGTGGGGCTGACCACGCAATTATCCCAATCATGCTTGGTGATGCAAAAGTAGCAGCTGAGTTCGCAGAGCGCGCTCTAGAGAAAGGCATCTACGTTGTAGGTTTCTCTTTCCCTGTAGTACCAAAAGGTCAAGCTCGTATTCGTACGCAAATGTCTGCAGCACACTCTCGTGAGCAACTAGACCGCGCAATCGATGCGTTCATCCAAGTTGGTCAAGACATGGGTATCATCTAATTTGATTGCAGGTTGTTGGCGTAACGCTAATGCTGTGATGATTAGATAAGAACAATAAGATTTTTGATTCTCGCCTTACAGTTAGGCGAGATGAACTAGGTAAAATTATGAAAATTAAAGCACTTTCTAAACTTAAGCCTGAAGAAGGCATTTGGATGACCGAGGTTGAAAAACCTGAAATGGGTCATAATGATCTTCTTATCCGTATTAAGAAAACCGCAATCTGTGGTACAGACGTACACATCTACAACTGGGATGAGTGGTCACAAAACACAATTCCAGTACCTATGGTTGTAGGTCACGAATACGTAGGTGAAGTTGTTGGCATCGGCCAAGAAGTTCGTGGTTTTGAAATCGGTGATCGTGTATCTGGTGAAGGTCACATCACATGTGGTCACTGTCGTAACTGTCGTGGCGGCCGTACTCACCTTTGTCGTAACACAACAGGTGTTGGTGTTAACCGCACTGGTGCATTCTCTGAATACCTTGTGATCCCTGCGTTCAACGCATTTAAGATCCCAGCAGAGATTTCAGATGATCTAGCATCAATCTTTGACCCGTTCGGTAACGCAGTGCACACAGCGCTTTCTTTCGACCTAGTAGGCGAAGATGTGCTAATCACTGGTGCAGGCCCAATCGGTATCATGGCTGCTGCGGTTGCTAAGCACGTAGGTGCTCGTCACGTTGTAATTACTGATGTAAACGAATATCGCCTAGACCTTGCTAAGAAAATGGGTGTAACGCGCGCTGTAAACGTGATGGAAGAGAAGCTTGAAGATGTTATGGCTGATCTTGGCATGACAGAAGGCTTCGACGTAGGCCTAGAAATGTCTGGTGTACCATCAGCATTCAACAGCATGCTATCTAACATGAACCATGGCGGTAAGATCTCTCTACTAGGTATTCCACCATCAGACATGGCAGTAGACTGGAACCAAGTAATCTTTAAAGGCTTGGTTATCAAAGGTATCTACGGTCGTGAGATGTTCGAAACTTGGTACAAGATGGCTTCTTTGATTCAATCAGGCTTAGATCTAACACCAATTATCACTCATAACTTCAAGGTTGATGACTTCCAAAAAGGCTTTGACGCTATGCGTAGCGGGCTTTCAGGCAAGGTAATCCTTGATTGGGAATAGTCTAAATTAGGCTCTGATTTGCAAAAGGCGACAATGTAAATTGTCGCCTTTTTTACGTCTAAAACCGCTAAATAACGCTCTTTTACAGTGGCTGCCGCCATTTTGTCGCCACTAATTTGCTAAAGGATTGAGGTGAACAGCCTGCATCAAATGCTCTGGGGCAAAATGAGAATACGCCATTGTCTGCTCGATTTTTGTGTGGCCAAGAATACGCTGCAGCACTAAGATATCCCCTTTATTCATCATAAAATGCGAAGCAAAAGTATGCCTTAGAACATGGGTCGCTTGCCCATTCGGAACGTGCTCAGGCAAGGCTCTTTTTATGTAACGCCAAGCATCTTTGTAACTGGTGTTAAATATGTCATGGTCGCTCACCGCTATATCTAATATCTCTTGATACAAAGATGGTGAGATAGGCACACTGCGATTCCTTTTCCCTTTTGTCTCTGTGTAAGTCAATTTGAACTCGGTTATTTGAGCGCGAGTTAGAGTGAGTGCCTCACTGATTCGTGCACCAGTGGCCAAACAAATTTTCGCGAGGACAATGATTTGCGGGATTGATACCTTGATAACTCGCTTGCAGTTCTGCAGTTCATCAAAGAACTCGTCGATTTGTGGCTTGGTTAGATAGGCAAGGTGCTTATCACTGGTTTTGATCGGCTCGATTGCTTCAAGCGGGTTGGGATATTTCCACTGATTGTACTTAATCAGCTTCTTGAACATGCCCTTTAGATAAATCAGTTCAAGGTTGTGTGTGGTTGGGGATATGTCGATTGATTTATTCTTGCCCCTATAGGGGACACGAGCTGCTCGATACGCCAGGTAGTCTCGTTCTTTAAACTGGCAGGCAATTGGGTTACCTAACTCTTCAATTGTTTTGGATATGAGATCTTTGGCTTGCTTGCCTGACTTTAGAGTATGGCCATGGATGGTCCACCAATTTTCCAAAAGCTCACTCATTCTTCGGTTATCCGGTTTAATACCCATCCATGGCTTATCGTCAATCTCCTTCATCGTGTAAAGCTCAAAGGCTTTAGCTTCGCCTTTGGTAGCAAACTTCTTACGAACACGTTTTCCTGCTCGCCCGTTTGGGTAGCATTCGCAGATCCAAGGTTTGGTCGATCCATCTTTCAAATTGCGTACTGACATATTTAAGCCTAAAATAACTGTATATAAAAACAGTGTAGGTCGAGCTTAAACGTAGAACAATGTTTTATGTCGCACAACAAGCACAAGCTCGATGTATATCTCAACACATTGAAATTTAATCAGGTTTTACTATGTTTCAATCCATTCATGTGAGCGTAGGCTACAGTGCAATTAAGATGAACAGTGCTGGCCCATTGGACCTAAGCAAAAAGAATACGGGCGAAGTCTCCGCACTTTTAAAGATGGGGGATGTGTTTCGCGCCCCCTTTGGCGGATTTATTGAAGCAGAGAACGTAGCGGATTTACGAAAGGTCAAGCTGGTTGATATCAAATACCTGTGTACTGATGCAGACGCTGAAGTAATCGAGTACGTGATACAAAGAGACCACTATGTAGTAGGGACGTACCAAGACCGGAAGTTGTACATTTTACTGTTTGGTGGGCAACCGAGGCATCATCAGATCAAAGGAATTGAGCATGATGGGAAGAATAATGTGATTTCATTAACTTGATATGCTTTCAATATATACCGAAAAGTATTACTTACGTGTTAGCATATGCATCTAGATTGGTCTGGCTTTTGGGCCACACCATAAGGTGACGCTTACTTTATGATTTAGGAGTTAAAATGGGATACGTATTAGCAAATAAAGCAACTAAAAATCAGATGCTTTATGCATTTGAACCTAATTTTAATATCGATTCTATTGAGTATAAAACGGTTAGTCTAGAGCATGTTCAATACGATCACCAAGGCAATATCTTGATTGATTCTGCCACTCTTAAGGAGTTGGAGTTGTTAGGTGTTCCAGTTTTCGAGAAAAAATCCTCAGCTAAAGAATTTTTAGTTGGTCTAGGTTTAATGGCGCATGCTAAGTATGTTGGAGTTCGCTATAAAAGGGCGTATGAGCATAGTTTTATAGACCTTAATACCCCATCAAGCTGGACAGAATTAAATCGATAATCAGTAAGTTTCGCAATTATAAACTGTACAAGATAGATTCAATACATGTGGTGCTTTTTAACATGCATCATCCACTAAAAAGGTTCCCTTCCATTAAAGATTTATATAGAAATTTCGTATCTAGTAGTGAGTTTGATGATAATTCATTTATAGCCAAGCTACATGAATACCATGTTTGGGATGACAGTGAATATTGGAAACTTGATTCAGCAATCTATTCGCTAGCCTCTGATTTGGATGCTAGCGAAGATATACCCAGAGCAATTGCTTGGCCCATAGCAAGAATTTTTAGTTACCTCATGATGACATTTGAGGCTCATCATAATAAAAATGATAGTTTTGAAATCAAAGATCTTGATTTTGAGGAAGCGTGCAATCGAAGAGAGCGTGTACAACTAGTATTTGAAGGATTTTTTGAGGGTGAAATGATTCCTAACGATAGCTTTCATTATTCAAATCCACAATGTTTTTGACAATTTCTGCATTTTGCATCTCGCTTGCTCAGAGCAACTCTTTACCGTAGTTGATCATGTTGCTTCGTACTTATCCCCCGTCATAGACGACTGAAATCGTGGAGTGTCTGGTTGTTATTAATCTCTATTTTCAAACTGGTTGATGTTTCTAAAATTGTGGGAAAAGAGACAGAGCTGAAAAGAGAGTTAGAAAATGCTCATATAGTTTCTGTGTTCACAGTTTAACTAAAACACCTTTCATTAACAGTATCTTTTCGTTATCATTTTTACAATGAGACAACCTTTTTCATCATTACTTGTTTAGTAATGAATCACTTACCATTGAGTTCATCGTGGATAAAAAATCAAACATAGTTCTAGCAACTTTACTGCCAGGGGCTGAGTTGCTAGAAGATAATTCGAAAAACCCAGTTTGGAAAGCACCAGTAAAAACAATGGATCAAAAGACCGAGTTTGTATATTTGAAACTGCTGGAGCCACGGAGAATCTTCGCAGAGGCGATTTGTGCGATCATTGGCCGTCAAATAGGGTTACCAATTCCAGAACCTATTTTAGTTAACCTTCCTGAACACCTGATGTTCGATCTCGTTGGCGAAAAAAACGAAGGTAACAAAGTATGCATTGGTTTTGGTTCTAAGGATGCAGACTACCCTAGTTTGAATCGAGTGCTGAATATCAAAGACGATGAGTTGATTTGGGCGAAGCTTAGAGCTCATACGAAATCACTAGAGGCTGCTATCTTTGATGAATGGATTGCTAATTCAGATCGTCATTGGGGTAACTTACTATATGATGGCGGTGATGAATTTATCTTTATAGATCATGATTTAGCTTTACCTGATCAAGCAAAATCAAGTCAACCCATTAGAAATAACCTGTTATTCAATTTTATATCTGATGGTATTGATGAACTATCAAAGGCTAGAATCGTTAAAAAAGTTCAAGACGAATTGTGTGATAGCTACTCAAAAATCGATATAAGAAATTGTGTGGAAATTTGCTATGGTCAATCTTTGATTGGTAAGGATAATATCGATTCGATAGTTGATTTTCTAATGGAGAGAATAGGGTTTCTTAATGGAATAATAAAGAATAAATTAAATCCAGAACAAGGTGAGTTATTCCAATGTGCGATTTAAACATGTTTCCAGAATTCCCATGTTTTGAAGCAAATTGGACTCCAATTTACTTTGAGCCTATTCTACTTTCTGGAGAGAGAATAACGATTGCAATTGTTATCATCGACTCTCATGGTGAGTTCAAAGTATTTCCAACTTTGAGAGAAGAAGTGTTGGATTCATTATATGGCATTAAGTCTAAAAATCTATCCAATATTATAAAACACTGTGAAGAATCTATAAATACACACTTGAATAACGGTAAGCCATTTGAGCTTTGGAAACCTCCTTTTAAAGGAATACTTCAAGGCAAAACTACCCCTGCGGCGGACGATAGCGTATTCAAAGTCGCTCAGCAAGCGATTCAACGCAGTTCAAGCCTCAGTAGTCTGAGTATGGCAGCCGAAAGAGATTACGATGATGAATTGAAACAAAGCTACAAAGTATCTCAGCGCTGGCAGGAAGCCGTGATAAAAGATGTTCTTTCGAAAATGCCTAGTTTTGAAAACTACTTTAAAGTAAAAATCGCAATTGATCGCTCGAAAACTAAAACACAATTTGGTTTTTTGTCTGATAGAACTGCAATCAATTTTGGCGTATTATCTGGATTTGGTCATTCATCTTCTTTAAATACAATAAAAGCTAGGATATTAGATTTAGAGCATTTAATGAATAGTAGTAGCCTAATACTACCAGAAGACTATGCAATTATGATTAAGACTCCTAGAAAAGATGATGTGTCAATTACAGATGCTATCAAAGAAAAGTTAAGCGATACTATATACACAATCCAAGACATCGGACTTAAATCGAACGTGAAAATTTGTACTGTTGAAACTCCAGAGATGGCCGCAGATAAAATAATTGAGATAGCTGCATAATATGAGAGCATATGGTATTTTTGCAGGTGGTGGGGTCAAAGGAGCTGCTTTAGCCGGAGCTCTGGAAGCTGCGCAGCGAGAGAAAATTAACTTTTTAGGTTATGGCGGTGCATCGGCTGGCGCTATAATTGCGTACCTCGCTACTATTGGTTATGGTGGTAATGAAATATATATAAAAATGATACGTAGTCCTTTCAAGGATATGTTATTTGAAGATAAAGGTGAAAAACTTTTCCAACTTAAAAGTGTTTTAGATCTCCCACCTTTATTTAAAAGTATGTTTAGACTTTCTAACCTAAAAAAGCTTAGAGGACTTAAACTAAATAACCTAAGAGTTCATGCAAAGGATGGGACTTTAACTTTTTTACAAGTTATTTTTGGTATTTGCTCCATTATTAAAGCTCCGTTCAGTAAGGAATTAGGGGTCTATAATACTGACCACTTAAGGTCAACTTTAGTCGAGTGGACTAAAGTAAAAGCACCTGGTTTACTGAATGGCCTCAATGATAGCTTGACGTTTGAACACTTACATAAATCTACCGGTTTAGATTTGAAGATCGTCTGTTCGGATTTGTCCTCCAAGACGGCGGTAGTTTACTCTGCCCAAACAACACCTAATGCCGACGTATTTGATGCTGTTTGCGGTTCAGCGTCTTATCCATTTTTATTTAATCCAAAAATTGGTAATGAAAAGGTTCTAATCGATGGTGGGTTATCGTCAAATGTGCCTATGTTTATGTTCAAAGATGAGCAGAAGGATGCAAATATACCAATATACGCATTTGACTTGCACAAAGAAGTTACTCTTCCTGAAGGGAGGTTAGGTTGGTTTGATTACCTTAAACGTCTTATCGATACAGCTTTAGAAGCTAGTGATAACGTGATGTTTAATATGCTTAACGCAAGAAGAGTGAAGGTCAATGTACCCAAGGATATTGATACACTTGATGTCAACGTATCTAAGTTGGACGTGATGCGTTTGTATTATGCAGGTTTGATAGACGGATTAGATTTTTTTTCTAGTGATGATACAGTAAAACTACTAAAAGCATCTTTGGATGACATAAATAGAGAGGCTTTGGCTCATTATGGTCCTGCTCACATGTTCAATGTTGTATTGAATGCAATTCAGGAGGAATCAACTTTCGATAATGAGTCTGTACGAGTTTGGCTTTATGTTCCAACATCAAGAAATTCCATTGTGAGCATAGCGGGATCTGCAAATGCATCCGGCAAAAGGTATGAATGGCCATTGGATTCAATTGGCGAAGTGATAGATGCCAGAGATGCATGGTTGAAGAAGGCTGAGATTATTTCTTCGGATAATGCTGGAACAAAGACAAGAGTCTCTTTCCCGATATTTAGGGAAGAGGATACACTTAGATTTCATCAATCCAATACGAGAGAAAGTCATTGTATAGGGGTTCTAGTCTTGGATATAAATGTTGCACCAAAAGAGTGTATGTGGTTGTACTTTCATAAGTCTAGGGTTATATTAGATGAAACATTTAGAACAAATATGCTACAACCATGGTTAATTTTATTAGGTCGAGTTCTCAGTAATGCTCGCTTCTAAAGGAGGTGGTTATGGAAAATAAAACAACAATTTTATCTGTGCGCCGCTCTTCTCTGATGAAAAAGAGTTCACCAGAAGAGTATTTTGATAGTAAGCCACAAACTGCCAGTGATCTCAAAGAGAAGATTAAGAAGGCTAGACTTTCTATGCAAGATTCAGTCGATGAAGAGTCTGAGCTAGCCAAAGCGTTTTCTATGTGAGTTTTTTCGCATGAGCCATCAATCACGATGGTATTGATGGCTTCTTATACACGTTTTTATGTACAAACTTTACGAATTGAAATTTAATTTTTAGTTTATAGAATTAATTTGTTACAAACAGTTCATTTCGAAATACAAACTAGATTCATTTTTTATATCGTATCTTCAAACACTCTTTTCTCCAATCGTTGAGATTACCCGGAACCAAAGAAAAAGGCTGCCAAATGGCAGCCTTTTTTAGTTTACAAGCAAAGGTGTTAACGTCCTTCCCCGATAGGACAGGGTGATAATAACGCATTTAGATGTTAGCGATACCGTTAACCAGGTTGAATGCGAGTGAGCTCAAAGATTGAGTTCAGCCGTCAGCACTTATCCATTATTAATGCGACACGCCCCACAACTCTCACATCATCTTCCTCAACGGTTAATGTCGAGCCATTGAAGCTAATCGCTAGTTTTTTACCTGGTAAGCGCTGAATCTCATTCAGAGAGAGCAGGCCGTCCATATCCACTAGGTAAGTTCCACTTACTGCTTGGCGAACTTCTTTATCGACAATGAATGTAGTTCCATCGTGCTCGATGCCCATTACATTCAGAACCCCAAGTTTGTCTAGGTAGCTCTTATCAAACGCTAACGTTTCATTCCCTATGAGCTTTCCGTTCACTAAGGCGAAGTAATCGATGTCAAACAGTGTCTTCGCTTCGTTTTTCTTAGACGTATGTTCTTGTACTGCGTGATCAGGGAAAGCCTCGCCTTCTCCCAAAGCTAAATATTTGATTGATGCGCCAGTCTTCAAATGAAGTCTCAAAATCACTTCAAAAGGAGTTAGCTCTCTTTGGTGCCACGTAGATATCGTCCCTTTTGAAATGCCAAGTACGTCACCAAGGGACTTAAAGTCTTTCGTTTTCGTGACTTTCTTCATCCTTTCTGTAACTTCCCGGCCACCAATGTATTCAAAAGATGGTATTTGCTCTTGTAATTCACTCATAAGAAGTCTATATTTTCACTCAAATGATTACTGGACAGTGCGGGGTGCGACCCTATTGTCCGAAATGAAACACTCAATAGCCAGATAGGATATCACTATGCTCTCATATCAAGTAGTTCTAAATACGCCTTTCATGACGTACGACCAATACTCTCAGTTCTCTGGTATGCCTAAACGTACCATCATGGATTGGGTGGCCGACGGCCGCTTACCTATTAAAACCAAAGCAAAAGGTAAGGAAACTCCTCTTATCAATATGATCGCCTTAGTTGAAATGGCGACTCGTGAAACGATGGAAAAGTTAGGGTAGGCCGCTATGTGTTTATCTTCCCTGATGCCAACCAAAGAGTATTGCCCGTTGTGGCTCAATATTCTTGGTTGGGGTTTCGTTTTTATCCCGTTTGTCTTCAATTGAGTATTGGTTATGAACGAAATTGACTCAATGTGCGAATTCCGTGGCTCTAAACAAAAAGCATTTAACGAAGCGTGCTGTGCATTTGCGAACTCGGAGAACATGACCAAGTTAGCAAAAGCTGTGGGCATGAATGCGACCATGCTTCGTAACAAGCTCAACCCAGAGCAACCGCACATCCTTACCAATGTAGAGCTTGTGCTCATCACCAAAGCCAGTGGCAACTTCACCATTCTTAATAGCCTTTTGCTTGGCCTCGGTGTGGTAACGGCACAAATCCCTAATGATGCGAGTGAAGAGACTTTCATTAAACGCGCATTAGAAAATGCGGTGCACTCGGGTGATTTATCCCGCATGGCTTTAGAACATGCAGGGAATGATCGCCTAAGCCGCACCAACAAGCACATCATTATCCAAAAGGCACAAGCGGGTATTAGCAACCTTGTGCTTCTTATCAACGATATCGAAAGCCGCACAAAAGGTGTTTCCCCATTCTTAGCCATGAGTGTGGATTTGGTCGCCAATGGTTCGGCTATTCCCGGACTGACTTAGGAGAGCCCGAATGGAATCGACTAACCCAATTCATAGACCTTGCCCGGATTTACCTGCATATAGCCTTAGCCAAGAACAGAAAGCCAAAGGCTTAGCAATGCTCAAGCAAGTCAAAGCTCAAGTACGTGACGGTGTTCTTTCCAAGTTGCGAACGGAGTATGAAGAAGCGGAGAGCCCAACGTTAAAAACGGCGATTAACCGCAGAGCAAGAAGCATCAAACGTAACTGGTCATAACCACAAGCTAAGGATTAAGCATGATTACTCAGACACAAGACGTTGCGAACAAACGCGCTATTCAATACACCGTCAATTCTATTTACAACTTGGTTTTTGAGAACAGTGATGTGATCGATTTCCGCATTGAGTTTTCTACCAAGCATAAGTACTTCGGGGTCTTTCACTTTGAAGGGAATCGCACCAAAGAGCTTCATTTAATCGTTCTGCTGGATAGTGAGTCTGCACTTAAAGAGCTGTTAGAAGTGGAAGATACGTTAATTGAGCGCATCGCGGAGTTAAAAGATCAAAATGGGGAGGCGGCCTAATGGAATATTCAGCCGTGTTTCTTTGCCCAAGTGGCGGCATTGTTCGCCACGAGGAGACTCAACAGGTCGCGAACGTTCAGGTTGGTGATTTTGACTCAATGGACGATGCGGTTAATCAAGCTTGCTTAACGCTTGAATGTACTCACCTTTACAAAGGCGTGATCTCAAAAGGCGAGGGTAAAAGTGGGTTCATGGTGGTGACAAATCAGGAGTTGGAGGCGATTTAGTGGAATTGAATGATCTCCTCTATAGCGTAGGGGCTGTGATGCCCCTCGACAAAATTCGCAGAAACGATGCCAGCTATAACGCTGGTTTTTTAGTATCCAAAATTTACACCGACCAAGAGCAAGCGCTTTTAGATACCGGTTTAGTGAAGAAAATCCCGATTTACGATCGCGTTTTTAACCAGAGATCGAAGCGAGAAGTGGAGCTTCAGAAATCGACCGATCTCTTTAAAGCGCAAAATCATCGCACGGAACACGACCGCGAAGCGGCGGCGAGAATCGCCGAAGAAGCTAGGCTAGTCAAAGGGCGCAAAAGTCAGACAGAAAAATACAGGCATCGAATTGAGCGAAATCGTCGCACTCTGAGGCTTCTGGACAAGGTGGTGAATCCGTCAGAAGTGTTGCAAAGCTCAGAGTCGTATTTCAACCACGACTCGCTCTATGGCTCTACAGAGCGAAATCAGCCTGCTGTGCTGCGTGAAAAGGGGAGGGAAAACCGCTGTGAACCCAAAATCCTTCCCACATCGGTACAACTGCAGCAACGTGAATGCTTTAACCAGTATCGAATTCAGCACATAACCCAAACACCGGCGAGCAAAGCCCCTGTAGCAAACAGTGGTGATAGATACACAGACAAATTAACCAAGCGAGCTATTACACAGATTTTTGAAAGTGCTGCGTATTCAGCAATTTGCAATGATGGGTTCACTACGTTCCTCACACTGACGTTTACCAAAGCTCAACGATTAGCGATTTTTGGTGGTATGGCCGATGAATCTGATCTCGGGCATCTTGGTGCGCGGCATCCAATCCGCTATCGAAGAAACATGGTGACTTATATGAGTAGCCCGGCTGAGAAACGAGTGGCGTTGCCGGTCATGGATATCGGTGGGCCTTATTCAACGGTCCCATTTGCCAATAGACCTCGAACGAAGTTAATGAACGGAGATGGGGAGATAGCTGGTGATTACTGCCGCTTGGAGGACAAGCCCACAACTGAATTTACCTTAGAGAAAACCATTGAAACCACAATGGGCAAAGAGGTGTCTCGGATTCTTGATGCGATGAAGAAGATGTATCAAAGAGGCTGGGTTGCGGATCATACTGTTCAAATTGATGCCGATAGCGGCCAGAAATACTGTGATTTAAAAGCTGAAAAAGTGCCGGCTCATATTGGTAAGCCGAGTGATGTTGGCCCAACCAAAAAACCGCTCGATTTTCATTACATTTGGGTTGCTGAGTGCCCTGCTAATGAGGATGGTGAACCCAACCCCCACGTGCATGTTCTTTTAAAGTGGAATGTTGAACCTAGGTTCTTTAGTGCCTGGGCAAAACGTCTAGAAAAAATTTGGGGACACGGATTTGCAACACTCGAGAGAATCAAAAAGCCGAAAGCTGCTGGCTCTTACATCATAAAGGCTGTGGGCTATGCCGCTAAAGGAAGGGATTCAGCACAAGGGCTGATAAAAGGAAATCGTTACAGCATATCTAAATGCACAAGAGCACCCAAATGGCAGTGTTTGGCATCCTTTGAAGCGGACAACATGACGGCAGTGATTAAAGAGCTTGGCCATAAGCTAGACCAATGGAAAAAACCGTTAAAGCGCAGAATATCAAAGCTGAAGGTGGCAAAAGACCAAACGATTAAAGCCAAGGCGATAGCCATGAAACAAGGCAAACCGAAATCACTGACAGACAAAATGCAGAGCCGGATTATTCGTTTGGAAAAACAGGCAGAAAAGGTAAATCAAGAAATTCGTGATCGTGGAGTGCATGCCTCCAGTGGGAACCGCTTCTCTGTGACGTTCGAAGGCGATGACTCAAAAACTAAAGTAGACGAATTCTTGTTCTGGGCTGCAGGTGCTCGTGGTTGGTCTATGGAGTGTAGAGATTTGGATTTAGCTGATCTCAAACAAGAGGCTGATACATATTACGAAAGTAGCTTTGTTCATCACCAAGAACGGCGAGCCTATTGGAAGGCAGTATTTGAAGATAGCCCTCCTATTTTGGATGTGGATGACGACGAAAAGAGTTATTGGATGAATGTTCAAGCTCAGTACTCAGAGACACACTTTGAGGCAGTGTTGTATTAATCAAATTGAGCGGTGAATCTAGTTTCATGACACTACTGTATGAATAATTATAAAAATACTGTATGTTTGAACAGTGGTTTGGTTTGGAGTAAA
>NZ_JBQKUM010000087.1:0-19000 GCF_054968605.1 Pseudoalteromonas sp. G5_S1_14_S5
ACACATAAGGTGCTCTTTTTAATCTAGCCATCTGCGTAAATCGAACAACACAGATTGAGTGTGTTAGTTACTTCTGATTTGCTAGTACACGTTCCACAGTATCAACAATCGCTTGAGTTTGAGGATCGAACTCGATGTTCACTTCGTCACCCACTTCGCGGCCACCAAATAGAGTGCGATTGAGGGTTTCTGGGATTAAATGTACAGAGAAACGGTTGTCTTCCACTTCACCAATCGTTAGTGAGCAACCATCAACACCTATGTACCCTTTACTTAGAACATATTTCATTGATTTTTCTGGTAGTTCAAACCAAAGTGTTCGGTTGTTTTCCGTTTTGATGACTTCAACTAACTTAGCCATTAACGAAATGTGACCGGACATGCTGTGTCCGCCAATTTCGTCACCAAATTTCGCAGCACGCTCGACGTTCACTTTATCGCCGACATTTAGAGCACCTAAATTAGTTAAACGTAGTGTTGCTTGCATCAAGTCGAAAGAGATTTGGTTACCTGAAATTTCTGTCACAGTTAGACAACAACCGTTGTGGGCAACAGAAGCGCCAATCGCTAATCCCGCTACCATTTCATCAGTTAACTCAATGGTATGAGTCTGAAACATATCTTTTTTATTGATAGCAACCAGTGTTGCCATGCCTTGAACGATACCTGTAAACATAAGTTTCCTATTTAGCATTTTACTATAGCAGTTATTGTGACATTTCTTTATGATTCGTCCAATGGAAGCTTAACGATCAGTGTCTCTGATTCCTTCTGAATATTCATTCCGTCTCTTATTTCTGTCTCGTCTGGAGTTATTTGTGCATCGTTACAAAGAAGAAGCCTCGAATCTAATCAAACTTGCGACGCCAGTATTGATCGCATCTATCGCGCAAACCGGCATGAGTTTCGTCGATACCGTTATGGCCGGTGGCTTCAGTGCTATCGATATGGCTGCGGTATCAATAGCGGCAAGTATCTGGCTTCCTTCGATTTTGTTTGGTGTTGGATTACTTATGGCGTTGGTACCTGTGGTCGCACAACTGAATGGCTCTGGTCGTCAAATTAAGATTCCTTTTGAGATTCAGCAAGGTGCTTTCCTAGCGCTTGTCCTTTCTATTCCAATTATTGGCGTTCTCTTCCAAACTCAAGCTATTTTGCAATTGATGGATATTGAAACCTTAATGGCAGAAAAGACTATCGGCTATATGAATGCCGTGATGTTTGCAGTGCCAGCCTTCCTGTTGTTTCAAACCTTAAGGAGCTTTACCGATGGTATGTCTTTGACCAAGCCTGCAATGGTAATTGGTTTTATTGGCCTGTTATTAAACATCCCGCTTAACTGGATGTTTGTTTACGGAAAGCTTGGTGCACCAGCGCTTGGCGGTGTGGGTTGTGGCGTAGCAACGGCTATCGTTTATTGGGTCATGTTTGGCTTACTTTTTACCTATGTGCTGACTTCTAAGCGTTTGGCTAAAATAAAGATTTTCGGTCAATTTCATAAGCCTCAGTTAAAAGCTCAAGTTCGTCTATTCAAGCTCGGCTTCCCAGTCGCCGCAGCGCTTTTCTTTGAGGTGACGCTGTTTGCGGTTGTTGCGCTATTAGTCGCCCCACTCGGCTCATTGATCGTAGCTGCGCACCAAGTTGCGATTAACTTCTCTTCATTGGTATTTATGATCCCAATGAGTATTGGTGCTGCAGTGAGTATCCGCGTTGGTCATAAACTGGGGGAGAACAACACTGAAGGCGCCAAAATCTCGACTCACGTTGGTATCATCGTTGGCTTAGTAACAGCGTTTATCACAGCGGCACTAACCGCGTTGTTTAGAGAGCAAGTGTCACTTCTTTACACAGAAAACACAGCAGTAATTACCATCGCAATGCAGCTCCTGATTTTTGCCGCTGTATACCAATGTACAGATGCAATTCAAGTCATCGCTGCGGGTGCACTTCGTGGTTATAAAGATATGCGTTCAATCTTCAATCGTACTTTTATTGCTTACTGGCTGCTTGGTCTGCCGATTGGCTACATCTTAGGGATGACTGATTGGATTGTTGAACCAATGGGCGCACACGGCTTCTGGATTGGCTTCATCGTTGGTTTGTCTTCAGCAGCGATTATGCTGGGTATGCGTTTGCACTGGATGCACAAACAAAGTGATGAAGTACAGTTGGAGTTCGGATCTCGCTAAGCACTTCTTCAAAACAAGTTTATTAAACAAAAGAGCTCTGAATATCAGAGCTCTTTTTTATTCTGTGTCCGCGTTTATGCCGTATCCAAAATAGTTATTACAGTAGTGCTCGTTCGCGATGCTTACTCAGAAGTGTTTAATAGTCACTTTTCTCTCTAACGAACCTTGCGAATTTGGGCTTACCATTTTGAGTGAAGCCATTGTAACGGAAGGTAATTCGACTGCCGATTTCAGGCGGAGATAATCGCATCTTATCGGTGAAGCCACTTCCAATGTAAAACTCTACACCATCTTCTGTGTGTACCAAAATTGAGCCCATCATCCCCTTATACTTGCCTGTTCCTGTCTTGTAGCCGATAACGGTCGCTTCTGCATCGTGATGACGTTTGAGTTTTAATAAGTCATCACTTCTGCCCGCTTGATAGCGGCTGGTAATCTTACGGAGCATCAATCCTTCGCCTTTACTCTCATCGACATTATCGAGTTGGTGAAACAATGCCTCTTCGCTTGGAATTGGTGTGTGCTCCACATACCCAATGTGCGGCTCGTCTATGACTCTTACCCAATGTAAGATGTTGTAGTAACGTTTCTGATAGTCGCCCGCTGCACCTGGCATATCAAAGAGCATGAATTCGACTTCCTGCCACGCCGTATCGCTTGGTGAGTGGTCTAAGACCGTTGTTTGGACTAAGTGAAAATTGCCTCTTCCTGCCCACAGTTCCCCTTCTAAGTGCACATTTGGTAACTCTTTAACAAACCACTTCGGCGCATAAATTAGATTGCCATTTCGGGTATAAAGATGTTGGCCATCCCAAAGAGCCCTAATACCGTCCAGTTTTTCACTCGTCCAATATTTAGATACATCAATGTCTTGCTTATATGTATTAGCTAAAACCAATTGTTCAGGAGGCAGAAAAGAAGCATGAGAAGGTAACGCAGAAAATGCCCAAAGTGTCGCTATTGCTAATCTGGTTAGCCTCATTTCAAAGTTCCTTATGTGTCTTGGTCAGTTTATAGGATTGAGCGTTTTGGTCGGCTCTATTTCCATCCTAGGTGTTCTAACCATTCATCATTCAAACTTTAGGTTAAGATGCGATCAATATACCAACCTAATTTGGGTTTGTGTTTCATTCGCAAAATCAATTCGTTACAGATCCCAAAAATCCAACCGTTTTTAGTTTTATATTGAGAAATGACATTTCTCAATATAGAACACACAAAACAAACATAGCTAACCAATTGAAAAATAAGGACAAAGGGATGCATTCAGTGCTTTGGTAAACACAGCAAACAAGGAGATAAGACTATAGAACTACATAAAATCGACTTAAACACAACGACACTAACTCTTTCTATTTACGGTAACTTAGATACTGCTGGTAGCCGCCATGCACAAACGGACATCAATGATGTAATTTCAAACAATACTCCTACGTTGTTTAACCCCAGCGTTACTTAGATGCAGGCGATGAAAGTCTACTGCCCGTGCTTCGTCCCGGCTCAACCATTTTTGTACCTAAACATGTACCTAAAGAATAGATTAAGTCCGGCGCCAACATGGTTTACGTCATAGGTGAAGTTGCGACATCAGGTGCATTTGAAGGTAAGAAAGGCGCAACCTTCATGGATATTCTAGCGAGTGCTGGCGGCCCTACCGTTTCATCGACACAACTTACGTATAAAGATCCAGCAACCTTACAAAAAGCGGTATCTAAGTGGCTTGAGAAGTATGACCGTGTAATTATCGACACCTCTCCACTGCTTAACGTAAACAAAGGCAACATTCGTGCTCAGTCGGTTGCGAGTGCCTGTGATTGTACACTTATTGTTGTGGCTTTGGGTGAAACGTCGCCCCACCACCTTGAGCAAGCCAAGAGACTTCTCGATGCGAATAGTATCTCTTTAATGGGCTGTATCATGAACATGAAGCACACGCCTAGCTTTGCACAAGAATTGATTAGGCAGCTAAATCGAATGAAGTTTATCCCTGAAAAGCTCCGCGAAAGCCTCATAAACAAGTTGTATTAAAACGAATTTCTAAACCTACGTATGTAATTTCGTCATTATTGGCTATCACGGAATCACCTCTTCCAGCACATTCATCGTATTTTCTATTTTTTGGCGAATTTAATATAGAAAATGCGATTTTTCCGACCATTCAATGCATTTCATACACATAATTAGTGGTCATCTCACCTTGAAAACGCCTCAAAGATCAACACTAGACGGCTAACTTTGGCAGTAATGTGACACAGTCTATTAAAGTGCCATGTAAATCGTGTCAAAGATGGAATTCGTACGAATATTCCCTAAGATTATAAATAGAGGTGATTTTTGACGAATTTGTAATAGTTTGACAAAGTTATCCGAGGGAGATGAAACACCGTGGATAAATCAAGCAAATCACACTTTATGCTTTGCGACCTTATCGGTTTATTGATTTTTCTATAAGCACTTCCCCCATCCCTCCTTCTGCTCAAATGGTTCAAATACGGAAAGGATCACCATCGAGCAATTTAGTTAGTCAATCGACCTTGATTAGCGTGGTTGTATTATTAAAGAGAAAGGAAACTCAATATGAAATACAAGTTAAGCTCCGTATTTTTGTTAGTTGCAGCAGCCAGTGGTCATGCTAACGCTGGAGAATGTGGCAGCGTAACAATCGCAGATATGAACTGGAACTCTGCAACTCTCATCGCCAACATCGACCAATTCATCCTTAAACACGGTTACGGGTGTGATGCTGAACTCATCCCTGGTGATACCATGCCAACCGGCACATCCATGATAGAAAAAGGCCAGCCCGACGTTGCACCAGAATTATGGAGCAACAGCCTCAAGGACGCTCTTGATAAAGGTGTTGAAGAGAATCGACTTCGCTACGCAGGTAAAGCACTTGTAAATGGCGGCGAAGAAGGTTTTTGGGTTCCGTCTTACCTAGTTAAACAAAATCCAGAAATGGCGACAATCGAAGGTGTACGTAAGAACGCTGCGTTATTCAAACACCCTGAAGACCCAGATACATCCGCATTTTATAGCTGTCCTGCAGGTTGGAACTGTCAAATCAGCGCTGCAAACCTGTTTGAAGCACTTAAATTAGAAGACAGTGGTTTTACTATCGTTGACCCTGGCTCAAGTGCTGGTTTATCTGGCTCTATCGCGAAAGCTTACGAGCGTGAAGAAGCATGGTTCGGTTACTACTGGGCACCAACCGCAGTTCTTGGTAAATACGACATGGTTAAAGTTGACTTTGGCAGTGGCGTTGATAAAGAGGAATTTATCAGCTGTACGACCCAGGAAGGCTGTGAATCACCGAAAGCAACCATGTACCCACCTTCTCCTGTCCATACAATTACCACTGAAAGTTTTGCGTCACGCGCACCGGAAGCGTACGACTACTTTACTAAGCGTGGTTTCACTAATGAAAAAATGAATGCCTTACTTGCTTGGATGGAAGACAACCAAGCCGATGGTGAAGAAGCGAGTATACATTTCTTAAGTGAATTCCCAGAAGTATGGCACCCATGGGTTTCAGAAGAAGTCGCAAAGAAAGTTGAAGCTGAGCTTTAATAGCAAGACATAGAAAGTAGTTATATATCTATGGCTACACTTCAATACAATGGAAATAACGTCGCTATACTTGATGTTATTCGTATTTCGGAGCCTTGTTCACATCGCATTTTACTGTGTTGAGCAAGTAACTCCGAACTATAAGGATATAAAATGGCTGACAGTAATTGGTTATCGAGCTTTCCTGAGATGGAACGCTCTGATTTGCGAGCAATAAAAAAGACGCTTGATGGCGCATACCGAGAGTTTTCCCGTGAATATGGAGAAATGATCGAATCATTATTTGACCCTCTTCTTTCCTTCCTAGTTTGGTTTGAAAAACTTCTCATCTCTACCCCTTGGGTCATCGTTCTAGGCGTTTGCACTGGTTTAGTTTACGCGGCGAGTCGATCTTGGAAACTGGCTTTAGGCTGTGTCGCTTCTCTACTTCTCATTGGCTACTTTGGTATGTGGGAAGATACGATGCGAACACTCAGTATCATCACTGTTTGTACACTCGTTTCTATTTTCCTGGGTATTCCTATTGGTATTGCCATGGCGCGTTCTAATCGCGCACAATCCATGGTGACACCGCTCCTTGATATCATGCAAACCATGCCAGCATTCGTTTACCTGATCCCTGTTGTGATGCTACTTGGTATCGGTAAGATCCCAGGCTTAATTGCCGTTGTTATCTACGCAATTCCTCCGGTTATTCGTTTAACAAACTTGGGTATTCGCTTGGTCGATAAAGAAGTGCTAGAGGCAGCGACCGCTTTTGGCGCAAGCAAGAAACAGCGTTTATGGGGGGTACAGCTCCCCCTCGCAATGCCAACTATCATGGCTGGTATCAACCAAACCATCATGATGGCACTATCAATGGTAGTTATCGCGTCGATGATTGGTGTTAAGGGCTTGGGGCAACCCGTTCTTAAATCGATTACAAATCAATATTTCACTCTAGGCCTAATGAATGGGTTTGCAATTGTCGCGCTCGCGATTCTATTTGACCGAGCTTCGCAAGCTTATGCACGTAGAACCAATGCGCACCTAGGAGGATTCAAACATGACTAAACCATTAATTGAAATTAGTGGGCTGTTCAAAGTGTTTGGACCTAAGCCTTTGTCTGTTATGGACCGCGTGAAAAAGGGTGAACATAAAAATGCGATCCTTGCCGATACAGGTCATACCGTTGGCTTGAAAGAAATAAATCTTCAGATTAATCGAGGCGAAATTTTTGTCATTATGGGGCTTTCTGGCTCCGGTAAATCAACCCTCATCCGTCACTTCAACCGTTTGATCGACCCTACCCAAGGAAAGATCACAGTCGAAGGTATCGATGTAATGAGCTTGAATACCAAAGATCTAGAAGAGTTTCGCCGCCATAAAATGTCGATGGTATTTCAACGCTTTGGTTTGATGCCACATCGCACCGTTGTTGAAAACGTTGCCTACGGTCTAGAAGTCCAAGGCATTAAGAAAGAGCAGCGTTTGGCTAAAGCAACAGAATGGTTGGAAACGGTTGGGCTTAAGGGATACGGGAATCAATACCCTGCCCAACTGTCAGGCGGTCAGCAGCAACGCGTCGGTTTATCCCGAGCATTGTGTACTAACGCTGAAATCTTGTTGATGGATGAAGCCTTTTCTGCACTCGACCCTCTTATCCGAAGCGAGATGCAAGACCAGTTGATTGAACTCCAAGAGAAGCTTCATAAAACGATAGTCTTTATCACTCACGATTTGGATGAGGCACTGCGCCTTGGTGACAGAATCGCAATCCTTAAAGATGGCGAGTTAGTACAACAAGGCACACCACATGAGATTCTCCTCAATCCTGCTGATGACTACGTTGAAGCCTTCGTTAAAGATGTTAATCGTGCTCGAGCTCTTACTGTTGAAACGGTTATGCAGCCACCGTTGTATCGAATCACTTCAGAAACCATCGAGGGTGCGTTGGCGCAGATGAAAATGCTTAAGCACGATTATGCCTACCATGTAACCGACGATGGCTACCAAGGACTTGTAACCAAAGAGAGCCTTGAAGATGCAGTGGAAGACTCTTCTGTTCATGATTTTAGTGATGAGATCTATGAGGAAGTGCCCGCCGTATTACCTGACGCTGTGATCGAAGAAATCTTGCCAGACACAATGTCTTGCGACTACTCGCTTCCAGTAGTTGATGAAGACGGAAACCTCAAAGGCGAACTAGAGAGAAGTGCCGTTGCAGAAATCTTCTCCGAGACTAGCGAGGAGGAAGCAGAACCTGCCCCAAAGCCAAATATTGATAAGGCATCCTAACCTTCTTCTTTAGGTAAAAATCCGCCTAATTAAATGTATATGGCCACTGATTGTATAAAAACAGCAGTGGCCTTTTTTCTTTTCGTTTATGCCTTGCTAACACGAAAGCTTGTATAGATTAACGTCGAATAACCGCCTCTTAATTATATAAAACACCTAAGTGCATATTTCGTAAGACAAATCACCTGACAACAGTGTGTTAGCTTGGTCACAAAGATGCCTATAAGCGTATTTGCATAAGCACTAATTCCTGTCTTTATATGCCAACCAGTTGAAATTATTGTAAAAAATGACTAAAACTTAAGGACGAATAAAGATATTGGCCTTCAAAAATCGGGCTTATTATTAGTTCAATAAAAGGATTTTGATTAATGAACTCGACAATAGCGTTAGATATAAAGACAGGTGTAGATCTGCAAGCCCAGTCACAGCTTGTTGACGAAAGCGTACTGGAGCAAATGATTCGAGACACCAGTGCCGACATCATTCCAATTTTAATCGACCACTACGTAGAAGAATCACAAACTAGATTGGTCGCGATTCATAAAGCCGCAATTAGCAAAGATGCTCAAACACTCAAGTTTGAAGTACATACGCTTGGCAGCACTGCGCTCTCACTTGGCAATCGCCCTTTAGGTGAATTAGCAAGAGCATTAGAAAAGCAGTGCTTAGAACAAAAACACGAAGACGCGTTTACAAAAGTTAGTGAGTTAATTGAATTGGCAGAACGTTCAATCGAGGCGTTGGTCCAGAGAAAAAATGCAGGTTTTAGCTAGCTTATCGACGTCACGTGTAACGGATATAAGATTCAACATAGCCAGTAACCAATATTTAAATTGATGCTTAACTTTCACTATGTTATTGATTGAGATAAAGTTTCAAATGTAATAACACAATGCGCCCTAAAGTATTGTTAGTTTAAGACTCCGCATCCCTTGCCGTACTGTACAAACAGCACGTTAAAGACGAGCCATACGACACTTTCCATATCGAAACAGGTTTGGAAGCGAAAACAATTATTGAAAGACACGCTCCCCAGCTTGTTATCCTTGATCTCAAATTACCCGATATGCCGGGAGAAGAAGTTCTAGACTGGATAATCGACAATGACACCCCTACCGCTGTCATCATTGCAACAGCGCATGGTTCTGTAAGTATTGCAGTTGATTTAATTCAACGCGGCGCGGAAGACTTCTTAGAGAAACCAATTCAAGCTAACCGCCTAAAAACATCGGTTAACTTGCGCCTGCACAGAGCTAAACTCGAAAACAGAAGTGGCCCCCATTTTAGGACATAACTTTAAGTGATTGATCTGTTTGTATAGTACCTAAAAATACTGGAACAGATTATGACTAGAAAACGTAGAAACCACTCATCCGACTTTAAAGCTAAGGTGGCCCTTGATGCTGCAAACCGCGAACACGATTATCGCTGTATACAAAGCCCTCGGTGGTGTTTGGAAAGCCTCTAACCATAATACAGAAAGCGTCGAGTTAGGTTCTGTGAATTAAAAAGCAATACGCAAAAAGTACCGCTGAATCAATCAGCAGTACTTTTTTATTCATACAAACGTGACTACTTAACTTGGTTGCGCTTCGCCCACTCTTGTACGGCATCACCCATCGTTAACCCTGTTGAGCTTTTCATCCAAAGCATGAAATCACGATCAAAT
Organism: Pseudoalteromonas sp. G5_S1_14_S5; assembly: GCF_054968605.1. NCBI lineage: Bacteria > Pseudomonadati > Pseudomonadota > Gammaproteobacteria > Alteromonadales > Pseudoalteromonadaceae > Pseudoalteromonas > Pseudoalteromonas sp. G5_S1_14_S5. Next base: position 9,710 of record NZ_JBQKUM010000087.1, read on the forward strand.
TTAAACTGCTCACCAAGTTGGGATTTAAAATATCGACGGACATTCTGAGTCGTTTTATAGCTTTCTGTGATTAACGTATTCTCATCTATCTGATTTTTGTGCCAATCAACTTTTGTCATATACTCCAATTCCTCCTTGAAAATAAGCGATTCAAATTGCGCTACAACAGCGTCTAATTACACGTTTCTTGGTGCGAACATAATAATCGCCATACCAAGCAGCGCTACCGAACCACCAACTAGATCCCACGTTGTTGGCTTCTCACCATCGACAAGCCATAGCCATACCAGCGCGACTGAGATGTACACACCACCGTAAGCCGCATAAACTCGCCCTGTTGCTGTAGGGTGCAGCGTGAGTAACCAAGCAAATGCAGCAAGGCTTATTGCCGCCGGGATCAGTAACCACAGACTCTTATCTTCCCTTAGCCAAAGATAAGGTAAATAACACCCTACTATTTCCGCTATCGCCGTAATTACAAAAAGACCTACCGTTTTAAATTCAATCACAACTTACCTTTACCCAGTAAACCAGCCCATTCCACCAAACATTTAACAATACTGTAGATCGGTGCATATGCTTCCAGAACTAACACCATGGCCAGTGAGGGCAAAAGCGGCACAAGTGCAGTCCATGTTAAACTGTTCATTTCAGTTCCCTGCCTTAATAGTTAGCTTGAAGATAAATTCGATAATCGGCAGGAAACGTTCATTATCAAAAACAGCGCATCTGAAATGCACTTATATCTCAACAACTCGACAGAAGACTCAGTCTTTGGGTCAATCTACATCATTTTGTACGCTTTGTTTTTGTTTCGCACGGATTATTGCTTGCTTAATCTTCGCCTTATGGTTCTCTTCCCACTGAGCCAATGTTAACGAGGCTTCTTTATTGGCTTTCTCTGAAGCCATTAAAAATACCTCATCTTTTCTGGACTTAGGAATAACAGCAACACCCTCGATATCAGCCACAATCATATCTCCGGTTGAGACGTCTATGCCTCCACATCTAATTTCAGTACCTAGTTCAGAATAGACCCCTTTTTTTCCCGGAACTGGATGAACACCTTTAGCAAAAACTGGAAATTTCATGTCTGTAATTTCAGCCAAGTCCCGAATAACACCATCAATAATGAAACCTTTTATGCCTCTACGCTTAGCAACTGCGCATACATTGCCTCCTGCAACTGCATATTCGCTATCAACGCCATCGACGACAATAATTGAGCCTTTTGGTTCTTGATATATTGCAGAATGAAGCATTAAGTTATCACCAGCAGCTAACTGAACCGTAAAAGCTTCGCCAAAAATTCGCGGCATGCCCTGCCAAAGAGGAACAATATTGAAATCCATAAAGTACTGGTTACCCAATATGTTTCCGTACTCAGTTGTCGCTAATGTAGAAAAGTCTTGCTTCATATTTACACTCCTTGTTTGAACTCGGCTACACCACCTTCAACACTACACGCAAAGCGTCGAAAAGCGCCAAATGTTGTGAATCATATTAAACAGATTATCAGCCGCTCATACCAAAGACAAACCACCGTCTACTACCAGTGTGTGCCCTACTATATAAGTAGCCTTGTCTGAAAGTAAAAACTCTATTGCGTCCACTATCTCATTGGTACGACCAAATCGCTTCATGGGAACGGCTTGAGATACCTCCGAGCGGATATTTTCATTTTCCACTTGGCGCTCTTCCCAACGTGGGGTCCATGTTACACCTGGCGCTACCGCATTAATTCGAATGCCAGAACCAATACTCTCAAGTGCAACTGAGCGCGTTAATCCTTCCAAAGCGTGTTTAGTTGCGCTGTACATTGACGCATTTGGCGTTGGTCTAAGGCCATTTACCGAACTCAAATTCACTATGCTTGAGCCAGGCCCCATTAACTTCAGTTCTGCTCGCAGGCATAAAGCCTGACACAAGAAATCCACATTGAGGGTTTCTTTAAGTAATTCAATGTCAACTTGATGTAGATAGCCTCGTGAAACCAGCGTTGGAGAAGCGTTATTTACTGCAATATCTAGTTTCTTATATTCGGATTCAATATAGGAGAATAGACCCGCTAGTTGCTCTTGATCGGCAATATCTACAACCCTATGATCCACAGCGTCTAATTCTGGATATATAGCAAGCACTTTTCCCCACCCTGCTTCAGAACGTGAGCACGTGACAACCCTGTAACCCAATTCTACTAGGCGTAGAATGAGAACTAGTCCGATACCTTTCGAACCACCAGTTACTAAAGCTACTTTCAATTTTGAACTCCTTTTCTAGGTATGTATAGTGACTAATCATGCTGCATTAAGTGGTTATAAACGCAACATAGATCCTTCTGAATACCGCCTTAACTCCTTAAATAAACTCATAGTAAAAATGCCACGCGTTGCGAATCACTCTTAAACAGTTAGGGCTTGAAACCCTCTGCAATAAACTTACTACCCATTGAGCCCATTAATATACTTGAACCTTTGTTGATGTAGGACTTAAATCGTAAGTAACTGGCTTGAGCCTTTGGGCTGGACAACAATACAGAAACTAGGAAGTACCAAGAAAAATTTAAGATAAACACACCCATAACTAATGTTGATGTTGTATGAGCAGGAACTTTCACGGGTAACATAGCTGCAAACACACTGCTAAATACAATTGCAGTCTTTGGATTACTTAACTGTGTCGCCAAGCCAAGAACTACCGCCTTAAAGTGAGATGGTTTGTTAGCTAGCTCTGCGTCAGCAGAATCCACTTTGCTCTTGCTTGAGCGCCACATTTTTACGCCCAGATAAAATAGATATAGACCACCAAGAACTTTGAAAGCTACGTAAAGTTCTGGCACAGCATTAAAAAGTGCAATGAGCCCCATTGAGGCAATAAATGCAAATATGCTTGCCCCCAAACCTAAACCTATAGAAATACAAATGGCTTCAGATCTAGATCTCGACATAGCTGTTTGCGCAACCAAGATAAATGAAGGGCCTGGTGTCATCGCACCAAAGAGTAATAGCATAGCGATTGGCAGTAGAAATAAGTATTTCTCCAGCATCTATAATCATCCTCGTAATAACTTTCGTGATTGAACCCTAACAGCTAGTAGACAGAAATATTCTGCATTTAAATACTGAAGCATTCTATCATGATTAATTTCATTATTTCAGTAACTTAAGAAGTATATGTAAATCAAATAACAAAATACAGAATATTTCCATATGTTATGAATCTAGCTAAACCCGCCTCGCACTGTATGTGTCCACAGCCCTCCGAGCTATGTTGAAAACACAAAAAAGCCTGCCATCTATGCGAACATAAATGGCAGGCTTTATACGTTAGTTAAGCTTTTGACTGGCTAGCTTACGCCGCTTCAAATGCGAGGGCTTTCTTTTCTACTTGGCGGAAGATAAGTGTTAAAATGCCGTTTACTGCTAGGTAGAATGCACCAGCGATACCGAACACAGTCAGTGTGTCGTACGTTTGGCCGTTAATACGCTGAGCGTAGCCCATCAAATCCATGATGGTAATGGTGCTTGCTAGTGATGTGCCTTTGAAGACTAGAATCACTTCGTTTGAGTAAGCTGGAACGGCACGGCGTAATGCGTATGGCAGAAGCACTTTAAGCGTCGCGATTTTGTCCATACCTAGTGCACGACATGCTTCCCACTGCCCTGCAGGAATCGCATTGAATGCGCCTCTGAACAGTAGCGTGCTGTATGCCGCCGTGTTCAAAGCCAATGCCAACATTGCGCAGAACCAAGGTTGGCTGAGCCATGTCCACATGAAGCTTTCACGAATCCAATCGAACTGACCTGGGCCGTAATACACCAAGAAGATCTGAACTAGTAATGGTGTACCAGTGAACAAGGTAATGATGCCACGTGTTACCCAGTGAATCGCAGGTAATCTTAGGATCAGTGTTACCGTCATCAGTAGCGACAAGATACAACCAACAAGCAGTGACGCGCCGGTGAGTTGAAGACTGGTCGTTAAACCTTCAAGCATTTGAGAGAGGTATTGTTGATTCATGCCATTGCCCCTTTGTTACCCAAACCCTGAATAGAGAACTTACCATCAATCACTTTTACTGCTCTTTGTGTAATCAATGTGATGATTAGGTAGATAGCTGCCGCCGTTGCGTACCAAGTAAATGCTTCGTGCGTTGCTGCTGATGTCAACTGCGCTTGCTTCAGTAGATCGGTGACACCAATCAGAGAAACCAGTGCAGTATCTTTCAATAGAACCAACCACTGGTTCGTTAAGCCCGGTAATGCGTGCCTTACTGCTTGTGGCAAAACAATTCTAAAGAATGCGTGCGATTGTGGAATACCCAATGCACTCGCCGCTTCTCTCTGCCCTTTACCTACCGCTTTCAACGCACCACGAATAGTCTGTGAAGCGTATGAAGCGAAAATAAGTGACAACGCAACAACACCAGATAAGAACGGGCTAACTTCAACAAAGTCACCAGTGATCATGAAGAGCACTTGTGTTGAGCCAAAGTAGATAAACAAAACCACCAAGATTTCTGGTAGCCCACGTACGATTGTCACGAACGCGGTTGTCGGCCATTTGATTGCGACACGACGAGACATTTCACCGCCTGCAAACATTACCGCTAAAATTAATCCAACCAATAGGCTTACGAATGCAAGCTGAACAGTCATCCAGCTTGCCTCGACGAGCCCTAAAGAGTAACCCGTTAATTCCATAAATTACTTACCGAAGTACTTGTTGAAGATCTTGTCGTACTCGCCGTTTGCTTTAACTGCTGCAAGTGCTGTGTTCAGTTGTGCAACTAGCTCTGGGTTGCTCTTGTTTACTGCGATACCAAAGCCGTTTCCAAAGTACTCTTGGTTTGTTACTTGCTCGCCAACGTACGTTAGGTTGTCTTCTTTCTTGAACCATTCAGCGACTACTGCTGTGTCACCGAATACTGAATCGATACGACCGTTTTTCATGTCGATGAATGCATCTTGGTAACTTGAGTAAGGTACTGCTGTTACACCTGGTAGTTGCTCAAGAAGGTAGCTTTGGTGAGTAGAGCCGTTTTGAACACCGATGCGCTTGCCTTCTAGTGCTGCTTGGTCTGCTACTTTGCCTTCAATAGAGATGAATGCTGCAGAGTTGTCGTAGTAAGCGTCAGAGAAGTTTACTTGTTGAAGACGTGCTTCAGTGATGTCCATTGCAGAGATAGCCGCATCGTAACGTTTGAATTTAAGAGCTGGGATCAGGCTGTCGAATGCTTGGTTGTGGAAAGTACACGTTGCTTTCATCTCTTCACAAAGTGCGTTTGCTAGATCAACGTCGAAGCCTTGGGTTTGGTTGTTCTCATCCATGTATTCGAATGGTGCATAAGTCGCTTCCATTGCAAATTTGATTTCTTCTTGAGCTGCTGCATTGAAAGAAGCAAAGCCGATAAGTGAAGCTAGTAGAATCTTTTTCATTTTGTTACTCCGAATACTGTGTAATAGCGGCCTGTGGCCATTCTTATAATTTGATTGTTTTAATCGATGTTGTGTTAGGTAAATCTAGTCAGTGGCTTAGTGAGTCAAATACTCAGCAAACTCTGGAGTCTGCGGGTTAATAAATGCGTCGCTGGTGCCGTGTTCCACGATGTAACCCTTCTCAAGGTAAAGAACGTGGCTCGCGATCTTCTTGGCGAAGTCAACTTCGTGAGTCACTACCACCTGAGTAATCCCAGTGCCGCTTAGCTCTTTGATGATGCTAACAACTTGGTTAGTGATCTCTGGGTCTAGAGCCGCTGTTGGCTCGTCAAACAGCAATACATCTGGCTTCATCATAAGAGCACGAGCAATGGCAACGCGTTGTTGCTGACCACCTGAGAGCTGCAACGGCCAAGCGTCTGCTTTATCTGCAAGCTGTAAAGTTTTCAAAACTGTTTGCGCTTGTTTGATCGCTTCTTGCTTATCTAGGCCTGCAACCTTAGTTGGCGCTTCAATCAAGTTTTCCATTACCGTCATGTGTGGCCACAAGTTGTATTGTTGGAAAACCATGCCGACTTTACGACGTAGCTTAAGCCCCTGCTTCTCTTGGATCTGGCTTGAGAAATCAAATTGCTCGTTAGCAATGTTTAATTCGCCATCGTCTGCGATTTCTAGCAGGTTCAGAACACGCAGTAGTGAACTCTTACCAGCACCGCTTGGGCCAAGCAGTACCAAGGTTTCGCCACTCTCACAGTTAAAACTGATGTCGTGAAGAACTTGGATATCGCCGTATGATTTGTTGATGCTCTTTACTTGAATACTCATGCCAAATTACTGCATTAATTGTCATTTGTTGGTTATTCTATTTAAGCTGAACTTTTATGCAAGAAAAATGTATAAAAAATTAATTTGTTGAATTTTTGTAACAGATACTGCACAAAAAACAGCCTCATTAACTGCTCTTACCTCTTTATCATCCAAGTTATTGAAAACCCGAAGATGACACCAAAAAGCAAACGTTTTTATAAATCCAAACTCACTTGTTCAGCAAAGGAAGTAAATTCTTAATGGCAGCTATATACTTGCATAAATTTCATGGATAACCACTCAACTTCTGCCCTAACACCAGCGAACAAGTGTGCTTAATATTCCTTTTATTTAGCTTTCGATGCGCACATCGAACACACAGGAATTATTGAAAATTGAGTTTCCTAGGAAGCGTGATGCTCCAATAAATGCTTTAATGGCGTCTACTCTCAATAACTAGCACTTGCCAGCGAACAAGACGTATTACAAATAACCTGTCATCTGTTCTTAAAGCGACAAACACTAAGGCAATCATATGCAAAACGATGTCTCTTCTACGCTTGAGGCAACTCAGCGACAGACTCAACAGAACCCAGAATCAAAACCAGAGAAGAAAAGCCTCAGCATTTTGCTTGAGCTGATTAAGTTTATTCAGCCGTATAAAGGTCGTGTGATTGCAGCATTGATTGCTTTGATCTTCACAGCAAGCTTAACCCTTTCAGTGGGACACGGTATTCGCCTTCTTATCGACCAAGGTTTTAGCCAACAATCACTATCCGACTTAGGTAGCGCTATCCAATTCATCATGGTCGTTGTGGTATTGATCTCTATTGGTACCTTCTTCCGTTTCTACTTGGTCTCTTCCGTTGGTGAACGTGTAAGTGCGGATATCCGCCTATCCGTTTTCAATCACGTTGTGACACTTCATCCGAGTTACTTTGAGACCAATGGCAGTGGCGACATCATGTCGCGCATCACCACAGACACAACGCTACTTCAAAGTATCATTGGTTCATCGTTCTCGATGGCGATGCGTAGCGCGCTGATGTGCCTTGGTGCAATCATCATGTTGTTTGCGACCAACATTAAACTCACGCTGATCGTACTGGCATCGGTGCCGTTTATCTTGATTCCAATTTTGGTTTACGGGCGTCGTGTAAGAGCGCTATCACGTAAAAGCCAAGACTCGATGTCTGATGTCGGTTCTTACGCGGGTGAAGCGATTGAACACATCAAAACCGTGCAAAGCTACAGCCGAGAAGCCCAAGAGAAAGCATCGTTCGCGCTTGAAGTAGAAAAGGCGTATGAAATTGGTCGTCAACGCGTAAAACAGCGCGCTATTCTGATCTCTGGCGTGATTGTTATCGTGTTCAGTGCGATTGCAGGTATGCTTTGGGTGGGCGGTAGCGATGTTATCAACGGCACCATGTCCGCCGGCGATCTTGCTGCATTTGTCTTTTACGCGATTATGGTCGCTTCATCTCTAGGTACAATTTCTGAAGTGATGGGCGAGCTGCAACGGGCAGCAGGTGCTACCGAGCGTTTAATTGAGATTCTGCAAGTGGAAAGCCACATCGTTGCCCCTGTCGATAATCCAACATCGCTCGATAACCTAACACCAGAAGTCGCTTTTGATGATGTGACCTTCTGTTACCCGTCTAGACCGGATCAACCAGCAACAAGCAACCTGTCGTTAACCGTGCACGAAGGTAAAGTATTGGCGTTAGTTGGCCCATCTGGTGCAGGTAAAACCACCCTGTTCGAATTGCTGCAACGTTTCTACGATCCTCAAATGGGTAAAGTGACTCTCGGTGGCGTGGAACTTAATCAATTTGACCCGAACGAATTAAGAAAGCAGATGGCGCTTGTTCCTCAACAACCCGCTCTGTTCAGCAACGATGTGTTCCATAACATTCGCTACGGCAACCCAGAAGCGAACGATGAACAAGTGATTGAAGCGGCGAAAAAAGCACACGCACATGAGTTCATACAGAACCTACCAGATGGTTATCATAGTTTCCTTGGGGAACGAGGCGTGAGATTGTCTGGTGGTCAACGTCAGCGTATTGCTATCGCGCGTGCCATCTTGAAAGATCCAAACATCTTGCTACTGGATGAAGCAACTAGCGCCCTAGACAGCGAAAGTGAGCATCATGTTCAGCAAGCATTGGAAGAATTAATGCGCGGCAGAACGACGATCATCATCGCCCACCGTTTATCGACAATCAAACACGCAGACCAAATTGCAGTACTCGATCAAGGGCAACTCGTAGACATCGGCAACCACCAGTCGCTCATCAATAGCTGTGAACTATACCAACGCTTGGTTGAACTCCAATTCAAACACCTGAGTGACGAACCAGCTAGTAGCTAACAGCCAAGTCTCTGACAACGAGTGATTTCTAGCTTCAAAAACTAAAATTACACGTGTTGCAGTTTTGTTAAATTAGCGGTAGGGTTTTATTCCAATAACAACTTATCCCGATGACGGATAAGCAGATAACAATAAGAGAGTTCGCATGGAAGCATTATTATCTGACTACCCGGTAGTAACAGAAATCCCAGTCGCTTGGGGAGAAATGGACGCACTCAATCACGTCAACAACGCTGTGTATTTTCGCTACTTTGAAACCGCTCGCTTAGATTTCTTTAAACACGTAGAGCTGATGGAAGAGATGGCAATCACCAAGGTTGGGCCTGTTCTTGGCGACACTTATTGTAAATATTTCCGACCTGTCACCTACCCTGATACTTTGATGGTGGGTTCACGAGTCACCGATATTCAAGACGACCGCTTTACCATGGAATACGCGATCGTCAGTAAAGCACAGCAAAAGCTGACTACTGTAGGTACAGCAACTATCGTGATGTTCGATTTTGCATCGAACCAAAAAGCGCTGCTGTCACTGCGTCTAACCAGTGAAATTGAACGCATGAACACGCTAAAAAGCCCATACTTCAAACAAGAAGCAGTAGCGGAATAAATGGTTCGTTAGTTCAGACCAAATCAGAAAATCTCACGTATTAAAAAGCCACTCGATTGAGT
>NZ_JBQKUM010000088.1:0-18326 GCF_054968605.1 Pseudoalteromonas sp. G5_S1_14_S5
ATCTTACTAATAACAAATAAAGCCAGTTGGTAGATATCAACTGGCTTTTAATTACTTGCAGGCTAAGGGATGTTTTATTCAATATCTGATACACAAATACTAGCGTTAGTTACCCAGTCTCCTTCGTCATAGCTTCCACCAAAGATATTCATGTTTTTACTAATATGACTGTTCTCTTCTTTTCCATGATCCGTGGTCCAATATTCAAGTCCACCATTACCGACTGGCCAGCCAAAAGCGTTACCAACATCACCTATAGTCGATTGAATAGTTTGTAATTCTTCTTCTGTAGCTAGCCTTTTCCCCGAATCTGTACAACGAGTAACAGAATCCTGCCATGTACCGACACCCCACCAAAAATCATTTTCATAATGATTGTGGGACCCATCTGGATTTAACATTAACTCAGATAAGCTGTATTTATGCTTTCCTAAGGTAAATGTTTTATTAAAATCGATGTTAGTGAGATTGATAATGTTACTTGTTACTTTTGTTTTGTTGTCACCGATGGCAAATATAGCCGCTGAGCTTTGGTTATGCGAAATAGCAAGTACAGTACTGCCAAATAAGTAAAAAGCTTCCTCTTCTTGATCTAACTGCCATTTGACATTATCTGTGATATCTAATGAAACAGTATCATGCGAATCATTGATAGTGTACTCTCCTATAGCCCTATAAGTTCGAATTTTATTATATGGAACGGTATTTATATCTGGGTAGCTAGGGTAGTTATGTATTTCTGAAATTGTAATGCTTTTAAGTTTTCCCGCAACAACGTTAAATTCTTTCGATATATTATAATCTTTACCATTAATTTCTGCAGTGATGGATATGTTGTTAGACTCTTTTATTGGCACGAAACTATTATGCCCCGTCTGTTTTATAACTTCCTCATCTGAACTTGACCAGTCCACAAAGGACGTAATATCAGCTGTTATTTTATTGTCAACTTTTTCATTACTTGTATAATGGCCGATTGCGGAAAGTGAAAATTCAACATTGTTAACCAAATTATTTGTACCAGTAATTTCAATATATTCCAATGTAGAATCAGAAATTGTCATTTCTTGTGGATTACTTTCGATATCAAACATTCTTGCAGATATAGTAGCTTTGCTTTTTCCTACTCCACTATCAGCAGTAAAAAGATTGTTACCCTCAGCATTATTGAATACATCTGGTGCACTTGAGACCCATCTTACATCTTTTGTGATATCAATATGTTTTACCTGTTCATCTCTTGGACCTTGATAGACACCCACTGCAGTAAACTCTAGGCTTGTTCCGTACAAAGCGCTACTTAATTGAGTTGTCTTCTCAGAGTTAGTGGTTGGGCTAATAATAATCTCTTTTAGCATCGCATCGCTTATTTCTAACGAAACACTATTACTTGTAAAACCATCAAAATTAGCTGATAGAGCTGTGATATCTGCAATATCACCTATAGCTTTGAAGCGATTTTTTTCAGATGAGCTTTGCGAAAAACTTCTGTTATCTAGAGCCCATGAAACATAACTTGTACCATCACGTTTTGAACGGTCACTCCACTCCACGATACAATCAAGTGTTATCGAGGTTCCATTTGGCACATAAACCATTTGGTTATTATCAAAATCTATTGTTTTGACCCGAGGTGAAATTGTAATCGCGACAGGCTCTAATATAGATAGTGACCAAGTCGCACTAATATTGGTTGTTTTTGCTATAATAGTTGTTTGTCCGCTTTGAAGTGTCTTTAATTGTGCTGGTTTATCAAAGCTGGCGAACTCAGGTTCACTACTGACCCACTCTACTGATGATGTGATATCACTAGTACTATTATCATCATAATACCCGATTGCTTTAAATTTTAACGTTGTATCTAATAAAGCCTCGTTAGAGTCTAGGATATTATTTTTAGAGACTTCTTCGATGGTGATCTTCTCTAATCTCTTTGTTTGTGAATCATCCTTGCTATCACCGCCCCCGCCCCCGCCCCCGCATGCAGTTAATGATGGGATTATAATGAATAAAATAAAAATTAATGAAATCGACTTCTTAATATTATTTTTTATTTGCTGTGAAAACATATGATAAATAACACCTCATTGATAAATTAGAAGTGTAAATTGTACAATTCACAACTTTTTACAAGTAACAAGATAGAGACAATAAATAGCAAAAAGAGGACATGTTTCTTTTAATGTGAAATGTTGTTAATGGAAGTGTAGAGTATTGTTTACATGGCATTGAAAACATAACTATTACTGATAGCTCTCATTGGAATGATTTGTGTTTCTTAACACCAGTTCTATGTTTCGCTGAGTGGTGTTCAAAAATCAGATTGCATATCGTGCTGTTTTTTCTCTAGATTGTCTTGGATACGTATTTCTACTTCCGACACTCAACCTTGATCTAATTGTTCTGGTGTCGTAGAAGCTGTGCGCTCTTTTTGATCAAGGATCCACTCTTAAAGCAGGCTACTTTAAATCTTTTAGAAGGGATGTCGCTGCGATTATTTATGGGGATAACTTCACATAGTAATAGGTTTTATTCATATTTGGGGGAGGGGTTTTACTATAACTGAGTTAACGTCCTGACTATTGGAGATTTATAAATTTAGTCGTCAATAACTTGAATCCAAGAAAGAGCGAAACCCATTATGTGGAAGTAAGGTGTTATGTAAGGGGCGCTAATTGTAAAAGCTCGTATCTGAGCGAGCCATAGGTCATAAAAAGGTAAGAAAAAACAGCCTAAGTAGCTGCTTTTTTTGTTTTTAATAACTAAAAGTTCACTCGCGAGTTAGCTGGCAAGTTTAGCTTCAACTTGGCCTAAAGCGCGTTGGTACATGAACCATGCGCAGGTTCCGGCGAACACGTTACCTATCATAGCACCCCAGAATAGGCCTTCAATTCCAACAAGCTGAGAGCCAATCCATAAACAGGGCAAGAAGAAAGCGAACAGACGCAATGCTGAAATCGTTAATGCGGTGTAAGACTTACCTAGGGCGTTCGAAACCGACACCATCAGCATGCAAATACCCAGAGGACCAAGGCTGATTGGGACAATCATGAGGTGATAATTTAGGATTGTGGTTACTTCACTATCGCTGGTCATCAATCCTGCTAATCCGCTTGAGAATACCCACGTAACAAGCGCAATCACGACTTGAAAACCAAGTACAAAGGTTGCTGCGATCTTAATCAAGCTGCGAATGTCAGTCAGGTTCTTTTCTCCCAACATACGGCCAACCATTGGCGGCATAGACATCGTTAATGCGAGCACCGCAACAATCGAGAAAAACTCAAAACGAGAGCCAAGTGCCCAAGCCGCAACGGCAGCCGTACCGTAGCCTGCCAGTAGTTTAGTCGCCAACATAGAGGAGACTGGTGGCAGCAATTGGCTCACCATCGCAGGCCCCATGATGTTGCCAATCGAGCGAACACTCTTGCCGATATCAAGGTCGTGGCAGTCGAACGTCATCCAGTTTTTTTTGGTTACTTTGGGCGCCACGATAAAGATGCCTGTACCGAACGCCAAAATCGTCGCAATCGCTGCACCGTTGATGCCCATGTCGAGCGTAAAGATGAAGATTGGGTCCAATATAAGGTTAATGATGCTGGTTGCGATCATCATAGAGCCGGGCAGCATAGTATTACCGTTGGCACGACACACACTGTAGTAAAAGTAGAGTAGTGCACCTGTCCAAGAGCTGATTAACCAATAGAGCCAGTAAGAGTCAATGATCGGCAATACGCTTGCTGGTGCGTCGAGCAGTTGTAAAATTGTGCCGCGAAGCAGATAAATGATGATGGAAAAAAGTGCGACACTTACGCTTCCCATTGCGATCACAAGCCCACCTAACTGCTTAGCGTAGCGCACTTCGTTAGCACCAATTGCACGCGCAATGACTGCTGTGGTCGCGATGCCCAACCCGACTTGAATACCGATGATGATCATCTGGATAGGCAGTGTGAAGCCTTGAACAGCGAGCGGTAGTACACCTAGCTGACCAATGAAGGCACTGTCTACAAGTTGGAAGCTCATTAGAGAAAGTACCCCAAACAGCATTGGCCACGTCATGGTATAGAGTTGTCGGCCAAGCGAAGGCGAGGGAGTTGCGGTAGTAGAATTCATATTACTCTTTTTGGTTTTGAAGGTAGACGCAAAGCGGTAGCGTCGAGCTGTGAAGAATTGCGTAAAGGATAACGTAAGGTCAGCACGATACCAATCATTGTTGCCGGAACTCGTTATATTGCTTAACCCTGCGGTTGATAGAATTGGCGCATTTTGTTCTGCCACTTTATGGAAGTTCCTCTCAAACCTTATTTATCTTATAGGGTTATCCTTAATGGCTAATGTAATTATCAAATCCATATACCGATATCGTGAAGAGAAAAAGGATTAAGAGTCCGGCAATAAAGAATGAACTGCGTATTGCAGAGAGAGCTAAGATATGCCGACCACAGAGCCTTATTAAAATAGTAAAAGGCAAAAGCCAGTCGTAATGACTGGCTTTGTTCGTATTTCGATTAGAGAAGGTTACTTGCTAGCAACGTAGCCTAGCTTCAACCATGTATCGATAACCGTATCTGGGTTTAGGGATACAGAGCTGATGCCTTGTTCCATTAACCACTCAGCTAGATCATCATGGTCAGATGGGCCTTGACCACAAATACCTACGTATTTACCCGCTTTGGTTGCTGCGTCGATAGCCATTTTGAGCATTGCTTTCACAGCTGGGTTACGCTCATCGAATAGGTGAGCAACATCACCAGAGTCACGGTCTAGCCCAAGCGTTAGCTGAGTCATATCGTTTGAGCCGATAGAGAATCCATCGAAGTACTTCAAGAACTCTTCAGCCAAAATCGCATTCGACGGCAGCTCACACATCATGATGACTTTCAGACCTTGCTCGCCACGGCGCAGGTCGAATTTGGCCAGAATGTCGATAACCGAAGCTGCTTCACTTGGCGTACGAACGAATGGAATCATGATTTCAACGTTCTTAAGACCCATTTCGTTGCGAACACGTTTGATCGCTTGAGTTTCTAGCTCGAAACAGTCTTCGAATACAGGCGAGATGTAACGAGATGCACCACGGAAGCCCAGCATTGGGTTCTCTTCATGTGGTTCGAACTCTTTGCCACCGACTAGGTTGCTGTACTCGTTCGACTTGAAGTCAGACATACGTACGATCACACGCTTAGGCCAGAATGCAGAAGCGATGGTCGCGATGCCCTCTGTTAGTTTGCCTACGTAGAAATCGATAGGATCTTTGTAACCACGAATACGCTGTGTGATTTCAGCTTTAAGCTCATCAGACTGTGCGTCAAAGTTAAGCAGTGCTTTCGGGTGAATACCGATCATTTTGTTGATGATGAACTCTAGACGAGCAAGGCCGACGCCTTCGTTTGGAATCTGCGCGAAATCGAAAGCACGATCTGGATTACCCACGTTCATCATCACTTTAGTCGGTAGCAATGGTAGCTCATCAACCTCAGAACGTTTAATTTCGAACTCTAGCTCACCTTGGTACACGTAGCCAGTTTCGCCTTCTGAACATGACACTGTCACGGTCGCACCATCTTCAAGGTTGCTTGTTGCGCTACCACAGCCAACGATTGCTGGAATACCTAGCTCACGAGCGATGATTGCTGCGTGACAAGTACGACCGCCACGGTTTGTAACAATCGCAGAGGCTTTCTTCATAACAGGTTCCCAATCTGGGTCTGTCATGTCTGTTACTAGTACATCGCCTTCTTGAACCAGTGACATTTGGTCTAGTGAGTCAACCAAACGAACTGGACCTGAGCCGATACGTTGACCGATAGCTCGGCCTTCAACTAGTACATCTGCCTTGTTGTTGAGCTCGTAACGCTCGATAACGTTTTGGTCGCTTTGAGAACATACTGTCTCTGGGCGAGCTTGAACGATGTAAAGTTTGCCATCGATGCCATCTTTCGCCCACTCAATGTCCATCGGACGTTGGTAGTGCTTCTCGATGATCATCGCTTGTTTTGCCAGCTCTTTGATCTCTTCGTCGTTCAGTGAGAATTGATTACGCTCTTGCTCATCCGTATCAATGATGTCGACTTGCTTACCGATCTCTTGGTTGGTTGAGTAGATCATCTTGATCAACTTGGAACCAAAGGTTTTCTTCACGATAGGCTGGTGGCCTGCTTCTAGCATTGGCTTGTGCACGTAGAACTCATCTGGGTTCACAGCACCTTGAACCACCATTTCACCTAGGCCCCAAGAAGAGGTGATGAATACGACTTGGTCGAAGCCTGACTCTGTATCAAGGGTGAACATTACACCGGAAGACGCTTTGTCTGAACGAACCATGCGCTGGATACCCGCAGACAATGAAATGCCGCGGTGGTCAAAGCCTTGGTGTACACGGTAAGAGATAGCGCGGTCGTTAAACAGTGACGCATAAACGTGCTTAGTCGCCTCAAGTACCGCATCAATCCCTTTCACGTTAAGGAAAGTTTCTTGTTGGCCTGCGAAAGAAGCATCTGGAAGGTCTTCTGCGGTTGCAGATGAACGTACAGCTACAGACAATTCTTCGTTGTCTTCGATTAGCTCACGGTAGTTATCACGGATGTCTTGCTCTAGTGATTCTGGGAAAGGGGCATCTAGAACCCATTGTCGAATCGTTGCACCTGTCTTACGCAGAGCTTCAACGTCTTCAACATCAAGTTCGTCAAGTAATTGGTGAATGCGCTCATCAAGACCTTTGTAGTCAAGAAAGTCATTAAACGCATGAGAGGTGGTAGCAAAACCATTTGGTACAGAAACACCAGCATTGGATAGGTTAGAAACCATCTCGCCCAGTGAAGCGTTCTTACCGCCGACTTTGTCGACATCTTCCATGGATAGGCCATTGAACCATAGGGTATTATTTTGCATTTATTTCTCCAGAAACATAGCAAGCATTGTAGGGGTTTAAAGGCAAACGATTACGTGTCAGTTAAAAAAAATGTAAATTATTTTTAAAAGCTGTGGGAGACGTAATAGTCAGCAGGGTTTTGTTATATATATTATGGTTACCATCCTACTCAAAATAATTTTAAACATTAAATAAAAAATGCAAATTGATATTCAAAGTCGTGATGTATTCTATGTTTCTGATGGAACGGCCATAACATGTGAGACTTTAGGGCATGTTGTTCTAGGTCAATTTCCCTTCAAAGCCAATGAGAAAACTTTTCCGTTTGTTGAAAGTGAGGACAAACTTTCTGATTTATTAAAAGAGATCGACACTTCGTATCGTGAGAGTGGCCAGCAACCTTTAGTGTTCTTTTCGATTGTGATTCCTGAAATCAAAGCGAAGTTGCTTGAAGCGCCAGCTCATTGCTATGACGTGTTGGAAAGTATTGTTCAGAAGGTACAAGATGACATCCATATGGCGCCGACACCTAAGCTTCAACGTTCACGCAGTGTAAACAAGGACTCGGTGAAGTATTTCGACCGTATTGCCGCAATTGAATACACGCTTGCACACGATGATGGCATTACGCTTAAAGGTCTAGAGGAAGCCGACATCATCTTACTGGGTGTGTCTCGAAGTGGTAAAACCCCAACCAGTTTGTACATGGCGATGCAGTTTGGTCTACGCGTAGCGAACTATCCATTTATCCATGATGATTTAGCGCGACTAAAGCTGCTGCCGGAGTTTGAGATATACCGACATAAGTTGTTCGGTTTAACCATTGATGCAGAAAGGCTGACTGAAATCCGCGAGAACCGTTTAGCGGGCAGTGAGTACGCGAGTGACTCACAGTGTTTGTATGAGCTACAAACTGTGGAGGCGATGTTTCGTAGAGAGGCAGTGCCGTACATCAATACCTCATCGTTATCGGTTGAAGAGATTTCTACCCGTATCCTAGAGAGAACAGGTTTACGACGTCGTTTGCTGTAGTAACAAGAGATTGGTTTAGCAAAAGGCTTGGTCAGATAGAAATAATGGGCAGCTAAAAGAAAATCGAAGCTAACAGGATAGATACCTGAGAGCTTCGATTTTTTGTTTGTGCTCGTTGCTATCGCACTAGCGAAGCAGAGACAGCTTTAGCGTTTCACTCTGCTTTTCCAGCCAACGTTCTAGCGCTGGTGGCCATGTGATGCTTGGCTCAACGCAGAAGCCACACAACATAGAGAAGTACACTGCTTGATCGATAAGAGGCAGCGAAGACTCACCGTTTTCTAAGTTCAGTAGTAGCTCTGCATCTTTCAGAAGCGGGTTAATCTGTTCAACAAACTGCGGTGTTTGCTCAATCAGCTTGTCGAAGTTGAGTTCTTCGGTTTCTTTGGCTGCGCGCCATGCTTCTTTGCTTGCTGGTGATTGGTACTCGGCAAGGTCCAGTTTCCACCAACGTGGTAGACCAATGCGCTGGCTTAGCGGAAATGCGCGAGTTTGGAACAGGGTTACTTGCTCTGATGGCTCACGCTGCTCGTCGCTAGATTTCAAATCCATGAAGTAAGCGATGATATCTAGGCTTTCAGCCATGATAGAGCCATCGTCTTTTTGTAATACAGGTACCATCTTTTTACCGATTAAATCGATAAGGGTTTGGGCATCATCATAATCCACAGAAACAAGTTCGATGTTTAAGCCTAGAGATTGAGCGATGTAGGCGACTCGTGCACAGAAAGGGCAGTGGTCGTAAATATAAAGCTTCATAGCTTCCCTCAGTTCATGATCATTGTAAGTATAAGATGATGCTAATGTACCAGAAACTTCTGTAAACACTAAACATTAATAGAGAGTGCGTATTAACCGGCAATAAGTGCGTGGTGTCGTTACGCTTTGACTCACTCTAATGCAGAAGAGTAAAATCAGCCAAGGCCTCAATTTTGTTACTTTTAGCAGAGTGACTACTAAAAGAGCAGAGTGGCTAGACTATGCTTTTTTAAGATCTTGCATTAGATAAGTAAGTGGCATTGCGCCTTCTACTGTTGTAACGTGAACGTAGTAACCACCAGCACTTAGACCAGTTACTACCATTTCACCAAGTTCAACACCTTTTGTTGCTACAACGCGATCGTCAACTGAAAACACTTTACATACCTTCAATAAATTAAATAACTACGATAGATATCGAACGCGGATTTAATCAGATAGCCCTTCAATCAACTAATCCGGTTATTTGTCGTAAGGATTAAATTTAGTTATGCATAAAATGATACGTCAATAAAGTCAGAGTGTTAGAGTGGTGGTCTGTATTATTTATCTGCAGGATAAACGACACCAACCTGTTGACGCATCTTTGTAATTAACTTGGCAACGGTTAATGAGCGCTGTTTTGCGTCGGTTTGTGTGGTGTGATCGCCACCAATGCAATTAGTAAAGGCTTGTGCTTCGTAACTCATTGAGTTTTCGCTTTGCACTTGAGTGAGATTTTCAATGCTTCCATCACGGTAGCGGATCTTAACGCTGGTGCATTCTGCGATGTGATCAATGATGATCGCACCTTGCTCACCTTGGATCTCACTCGGTGCGTAAGAGTCGCTGACCTTAGAGTGTGCAAGGATCACGTCAAACTTAGGGTATTGGAAGATGGCACAGCCATGCGCATCTACGCCTGATTCCAGCAGTTTTGCAGATGCCTGGGCGTTATCAGGTTCACCAAACAGCGCTACCGTTGCTGCAACGCAATAGAAGCCAATATCGACTAGTGAACCATTGGAGAAATTCGGGTTGAAAGTATTTGGGTTTTCACCATTCAAGTACTTCTGGTAACGCGATGAATACTGGCAGTAGTTGATGTGCGCTTTATGTACCTTGCCGATTTTCTCTAACCCAAGTTGGACTTGTTTAAAGTTAGGCAGGAATTGAGATTTGTACGCCTCAAACAGTACCACACCGTTTTTCTCGGCGACTTCAAACATGCGTGTTGCTTCCGTGATATTCGATGCAACAGGCTTCTCACAGATGACGTGCTTACCATGCTCCATCATCAGAATCGACTGCTCACAGTGCAGCGAATTGGGTGAGGCGATGTACACCGCTTCAACCGTATTGTCGTTGGCTAACGCGTCGAGTGAGTCATGTGTGGTTTTAACGCCGAATTCTTGTGCGAACTGTGCCGCGCTGCCTAGGTTTCGTGAATAAACGGCAGTTAACTGCATTGATTGCGATTCATGTGCAGCTTGAACGAATTTTTGTGTAATCCAATTGGTTCCAATTACAGCAAACTTAATCATAGTGGTATCCGATACTTAGGGTCTGCGAAGATACTAGCACTCAAAGGTAGATGTTGTGTTCGAGATTTGCGGAACAATTTCCTTAAACTTAGTGCCTAATATTAAATGTAATCTTCTCTCGAAGGGCTGAGTCGACCAGTGAAACGGTGCACATTTCAGGCATTTTTGCTAAGGTGTTATTGAATTCAAACAAGGTGATGATATGCAAATTCGGACTGCGAAGGTAACTGACATTAACGCGATTTTAGCGCTCTCTGATCAGATAAATCGTCAACATCATCTTGGCGCGCCTATGGTTTTCGCGCCGCCATCACAGAGCAATGCAGACAGTGAGGAGTACTGGCTGGGCTTAATGATTGACCCGACTGGGGCCTTCCTTGTCGCTGTTGAACAGGATGAAGTACTTGGCTTTCTTGCGGGTAAGGTGACGCAGAACAAAGGCGTGAGTTTTATCCAATCACACAAGGTAGCAAGAGTGAACACCATTGTGGTGAATGACCAAATTCAGAGTAAAGGCGTAGGTCGAGCATTGATGAAGTCATTCAATCAATGGGCGCAAGTTCAGGGGGCGATAGAGTTGAGATTAGAGGTGATGGAATTTAATCAACAAGCTCAAAGCTTTTATGAGTCCCTAGGAATGGAGACTCAGTCTCGAATCATGTCGATGCGTTTTGAGGAAATATAAGGGTGCGTCCGTTTTTATCGTTATCACCATGCTTATCATTGGTGACTTCGCTTACACACGCCGAGAAGGTCGTTGTTGAGAAAATAGTGTCTGACGCTACCGCTATTGAAACCATTGTCTTTGAGTTAGCACCAGCTCATTCACAACGCATCTCAACTTCATTTCCTAACTCTACTGACACGTCAAAATCAAAGCATATGATTGATGTAGATGAGGCGCTGGGTGAGGACCAATCCACTAAATTGCTCAGCTGGAGCAAGGGTCATCGCAACGCTTACTTAAAGCTTTTGATCAAGCTTCATTACTGGAACCCTACATGGCACGAGATTCTTTTTCTGAAATCGATCCCCTGTTGCAAGTGGTGACCTTAGTGAAAGTCGATAAATCGAAATGCAGAATGTACCTACTCAAAGGGGGTGAGGTGGTACAAGAGTTTCGTATCACTTTTGGTAAGGAACCGAAAGGGCATAAACGCTTTGAAAGGGATAACCGAACGCCATAAGGGGGAATGCAAACTCGACTATATTATGGAGCGCTCTGAGTTTTATCGTTCGGCATACGTTAACTATCCGCGCTCCTCTGATAGACAGTGGGCTGAAGAGAATGATGTTGACCTAGGGGTAACATCAAAATTCATAGTATTAAAAATGGTGAGCGCCTTTCGCCAGGTTTTATCTAAAGTTTCGATTGGACCGACGGCTGTATTGCATTAACCAACCAAGATATGGATGAGTTTATTCAACTGGTCAAAATGGGCACCCCTATCAATATCGAATGGTAGGTTTTGGTACCCATATTCCTATCAGAAATTAGGCCGTTCGTTACAACAGAACTCGACCTGCACAGAAAAACGCAATCACGATGAGCAGCCCGATAGTCACAGGCTTAAATTTCTCGCCACCAAATCTTTGGAACAGTTTCGAACCCACATAGCCACCAAACATACTGCTTGGTAACAGTGCCAGTGTTAGCCAAACCACATCACGATCGACGAGCCCTGCAATGGATGCAGAAACAAAGGCACTCGAATCAGCCAATACAAAGAAGGCAATCAACCCAGCTCTGGCGACGTGCGGAGCCACAGGGCTCGCCAATGCGTGGGTGCCAATTGGTGGACCAGACATAGAAGCCGCACCATTCATTATTCCAGCAAGGCTTCCTAGGATATAGGGAGCAAATCTTGGTTCACTTTTATATTGAAAGCCTCGGAAGATCATAAGTGCAGATGCAAAGATAAAGGCGCTGATGATCAAGATAATGGTGTCTTGGCTAACTGATTTGAGCAAAAGCAGGCCAACAGGTGTGAACAGAAGGCAAGGGATAAATACCTTGACTACCCAGCGCCAATTGACATGTTTTTTGACCTTAGGCAGTAATTGAACGTTACCCAGTAGGTCGATAAGCATGAACACAGGAACAAGCTTAATAACCGGTACGAACAACGCACTTAAAGGCAATGCGACTAAGGTGAAACCGAAGCCTGAGAAGCCACGAACGATTGCGGCAAAAACGAAGACTGCACCCAAAATTGGGAAAGTTGGACTAAGAATGAGATCCATAAATTAAGTAACCAATAAAGCTGCCTAAATAGTGCGAGCTAATGAAACCAAGTGAGCAGCGGAATGTACTCCTACTCACTTGTGTTTGCTACTTAATTTTGAGGTTTATCGTGGTAAATTTTAACGCCTTAAACGTTTACTACTTTGGTATTTATCCGGTCAATTTCTCGCGCTAATTCTATCTGGAAAATCAGTGAATATCGCATCGACGGTGGATAGGAATTTGAACTGAGACGGATCATTGACGGTGTAGCACCATGTTTGAATGTTTGCTTCTGCAAGCGTATCGAGATCATCCTGATTGACGTTTTCGTAATTCATATGACAACTGAACGCTTTCACTTGATCAATAAGCAGAAGATCATCTTGAGAGAGCTGCTCTGTGAGCACACCAACGCGGTATCTTGGTAAGTGATGAGCCATTTCTGCAACAACCTCATGGCTAAAACTTGAGAGCAGTAATCTGTCGGTGTCTATGTTTGAGCGGATCAGCTCGCTGTGCAGAAGATCAACGACATGAGGAGCTTGGTGTCGGCTATCGACTTTTATCTCTAGGTTAACGCTGAGGCTATGTTCTTCAACAAGTTCAAGTAAATCGCTAAGTGTGAGTATTCTTTCTCCTTCGAACTGTTCAGACTTCCAACTGCCAAAATCAAGCTGACGCAGCTCCGCTAGTGTGTGTTCATCAACACGGCCCTTGCCATCACTACAGCGTTCGAGAGTGTGGTCGTGGCATACCACAAGTTCATGATCCTGAGTTTGTTGGATATCGACTTCAATCCATTTCAAGCCCAGCTTAGCGGCTTGCTCAATACTTGCTTTGGTGTTTTCTGGGTGAGTACCCGCGACACCACGGTGACCTACGATGATAGACGACATAATTATTCCTTCTTGAATGCGCATCGTAAATATCTATTAAATATCAGTTTTCCCGAATACGCCAGAGTAATTGCTGTACAAGAGTCTCTACATAGGATTCGGCTCATAAAAGTGATATTTTCCTCTTAGTACTCCCTCAATGCCACCACTTCTTCATGAGTTAAGAAGTCATCCCAAACAAAGTAGCCGTGGGTAGAAAGAGCATCGAATAGTTGGTTCACGTATAGCACTCAGACAATAAATTAGAGGCGCATATATAGTCCTAATAAGTCAGGTCAACAAATCACGTATTTTATCGTCACGATAAAAGTGCGGAAGAGCATGGTACTTTGATGTAATTTTCCATTTAACAAATTTGTTACAAATAAATCTGAGTTTGCTATGGTATAGGTCTGACCAGTTGGTTTGTCTCAAGGAGTGGGTTTGCAGCTGCATACCATTAAAGGTTACATCCAAGACATGTATTTGGTGGAGTACCCGGATAAATTATTGTTGCTCGATGGCGCATGTCGAGCTGATATTCCGCATTTGAAGGCTTTTATTGAAACCGAACTTATGCGTGATTTTTCTGATCTTCACACGGTTGTGGTGACACACATGCACCCCGATCACGCAGGGGCTGCGCACAAGCTCAGAAAGCTAACGAACTGTCATTTGGTTGCTGCAAACCGAGACAAAGATTGGTATCACGGTATCGACGGTATCTTGATGCATCTGACCGACCTGGCATTGGCACGATGGATGGCGAATCGCTTAGGGAAGCCTAAAGCAAACCTTTGGTATTCGAGGAAGTTAAAGCCGGATTACAAGCTATCGGATGGTGATAGCATTCCGGGCTTTGATGATTGGTTGATTTTGGAAACGCCGGGGCACACCGACAGAGATCTCTCTGTTTATTCTCCATCACACAGCGTCGCCTATGTGGCTGACTTGATGGTAGAGGTCAAAAACAAGCTCATTCCGCCTTTCCCCATCTTCCACCCTAATAAGTATCGTGATTCTGTGTCACGCATTTATGACATGCAGATAGACACGCTGTTGGTGGCGCATGGCGGGCAAGTGGAACTCGATCAGAAAGCGTTTGACCATTTGTTGATGAGTGCACCAAGAAGACCTGTGACGCATTGGCGGGTAACCAAAGTTAAAACCAAGAAACTGCTGCTCTCTATTTGGCGTTTTGTTTTCAAATTCATGGCAAATTTAAGAAATAGGTGAGCACACCTAGACAATACAAAACAATAAGGCTAGTCATGAGACTGTCCTTATATCGTTGTGACGAGCTTTAGTTATAACCTGTGGAGCGGTTACGATGGCTCAGATTCGTGAGTCAGCAGGAATTCGCCCGCTGGATCAACAATCACTTTGTCACTCATGCCTTGGCGACCAAGCAACATCAAGTAAGTCATGTCTTGACGGTTGCTTAGCGTGATATCGATAGGCCATTGTTGGCCACCAATTCTTAGCATAGTTTCAATCACGCAACGGTGCTCAACTTCGCCGTTAGATGATTTGATTTTCTTACTTGTTTTCAGCTTCGCCTTGCAGCGCACCGTCTCTTCTAGGTGATAAACATCTGGGTGAAGGTCGAATTCTACGAATTTTTCACCATTTGATTTAACACATAGTAGATTGTCTACGTGTAGAGAAGAGGTTTTAGCCCCTGTATCAACACGTGTATGTAGTCCAGTTATCCCCAACTCTGGTAAGCAAAGTGCTTCGGTATTCCCTATGATCATTTTATTGTTCATTTTCTTTCCAATCATGAGTTATCGGTATTCAATCAGCCCTTGCCACGAGTACGGTTAGCGTTTGGTTTTGCATTCTTCTCGATGAACTCGAAAATCATGTCTGCTACATCTTTACCCGTTGCTTTCTCGATGCCTTCTAGGCCTGGAGAAGAGTTCACTTCCATTACTACTGGGCCGTTCTTAGATTGTAGAATATCTACACCACATAGGTTTAATCCCATGATTTTCGCTGCATTGATTGCTGTCGCGCGCTCTGCTTTGGTTAGTTTAACCAGCTGAGCCGTGCCGCCACGGTGCAGGTTCGAGCGGAATTCACCCTCACTAGCTTGACGCTTCATTGCAGCAATTACTTTGTTACCAACAACAAAACAACGGATGTCTGCGCCATTTGCTTCTTCAATGAACTCTTGAACCAATATGTTCGCTTTTAGGCCCATGAACGCTTCGATAACGCTTTCTGCTGCTTTGTTTGTTTCTGCTAGTACAACGCCGATCCCTTGAGTGCCTTCAAGAAGCTTGATCACAAGTGGCGCGCCACCTACGTTTTTGATCAGGTCTTGAATCTTGTCTGGGCGGCTAGCGAAACCTGTTTTTGGTAAGCCAATACCTTTACGAGACAACAGTTGTAGTGAGCGCAGTTTGTCGCGAGAACGACTGATAGCGACTGACTCGTTGATACAAAAAGTGCCCATCATTTCGAATTGGCGAACAACCGCAGTTCCGTAAAAGGTAATGGAAGCACCAATACGTGGGATAACCGCGTCGTATTGAGGTAGCTCTTCACCCATGTAGCGGATCTTCGGATTGTTACTCGCGATATCTATATCACAGTGCAACGTGTCGATAACATCGACTTGATGACCACGTGCTTCTCCAGCCTGCTTTAGACGAGCGGTAGAGTATAGATTTTCATTACGAGAAAGAATTGCGATACGCATGGCGTTTCCTTAGTTAATACCTGATTGGTAACTGCAAAATTATTTAGTTGTTAGCTGAGCTTTCAGTTTTTTCTGAGGCTCCTTGTTTGCTTCGGGGCGAACCTTAAGGCTTTTTGTTTAACTAAGAAAACGAATTAAATTTGTCGAGTCGACAACGGAAATTTATCTATTGTGTGAGCTATTGGTACAGCAGGCTTGAGAGGAAGTTTTGAAAGGAAAAGCGAGTTGAGACCTAACTCATATTGGGGGTAGGAGCATATTAGGCTGTGCTCAACTCGCGTTTACTCGGTGCTAAAAAGCGTACTAATAACGCCAGTTACATAGTTCTAAAAGTGTTCGTAGTGCTTCTCTTTCGAGCTTACTGCAGGTGCTTTTTAGCTTGTTAAGATAGTATTTTCTCATGGTCATTACTCTCTCTAGTTAGGCTTTATTGACAACCTATGGTTGGTTGCTGCCCCGTTCATTATGGTTAATTAAGGGGAACTAAAAACAGATGGCATTTTTATTGTTTGTTCCTGTTTTGGTCATGTCGCACTACTTTTTGACAATTGTGTTTTATAATGGGCTTAATAAGGAAGAGCTACGTTTAAAAGGTTCATTATTTGTCTGATCTAAATATGATGCGTTACTACACGCGGCTAGAATCGTTCGAGCCAACCATTTCTCACTCCGTGACCTTAACGGAAGTGGCAGATAAGTTGTTTACAAGCTTGCGCCATGCTCGAACCCTGTTAGGCAAAATGCATCAAGCAGAATGGGTCGTGTGGGAACCAAAAGTTGTCAGGAATCAACGCTCTAACTTAACACTGCGTTTTAGCAACCCAGAATTAGCTCAGCATGTCGCGAGTAAGCTGTTAGAGCAGGGCAAGTATGAAAAAGCACTCTCGATATTGGACAATGACCGTGCTGTGTTTGGCTCTTTACTGCAAGAAACTTCCGGCGCGACCATGCGTGAAGGTCTCTTGCATGTTCAATTAACTTATAAACGCAAGTTTGAGGAACTGTTTCCACATCATATACATCGTAGTAGTGAAAGATTTTTGATCAGACAAGTATTTAGCTGTTTAGTGACATGTAATGGCAAGGGTGAACTGAAGCCAGAGTTAGCTCACCATTGGGAATATGATACTGAGCAATTGGTTTGGACTTTCTATCTTCGCCCCGGTTTGACGTTCCATGATGGGCAGCCTGTAGATGCCAAACAGCTGGTTGCTTTGTTTATTGCTTTAAAAGCTCTGCCTTTTTATCAAGCTGAGTTAGCTCATGTCTCTTCCATTTACAGTGAGCAGCCATTAAGGATCAGTTTTAAACTAACCCAAGCGGATACTGGCTTTGCGGGTTTGCTTGCTGGCGTTAAGTATTCGATTCAACCGGCAGCACAGGTGACCCGTGAGCCTTCATCATTAAACTCAACCTCTCATGTTGTGATTGGTACAGGTCCTTTCAGAGTGGTTGAAACCAACAGTGAGCGCATCAAGCTCTCGGCATTCGAACACTTTTACGGTTGTCGCTCTTTAACCGATGAGGTGACCATTTGGCAGTTTGAGGAATCGATGACTGGTAGCGCTCGATTCGATGATAGCCAGATGCAGGTGTCACCGTATGAAGATTCGGCCTGTTTTCATCAACTAGGAAAGAGCGACACCGAGTTGGTGTCTGCTGAAACAGACGGGCTCCGCAGTCGAATCGAAGACGGTTGTTTGTTTATTCTATTTAACCAAAACTCAGCGGTTAACTCGTTAAGTGATGAACAACGTAAGTACCTATCATCACTTGCCAACCCACAGGATATTTTGACGCAGCTGAAGCAAAACTAAGGCTTATTCAGTGTCTCTTTGGCTCAGAACATATTGCCAAGTTGGCGGAAGCTGTATCGAACGCCCTCTAAAGAAAGCGAGTTGCCTAAGAAATTGAGCATTGCCGTTTATAACTATTATGCCCTCTATCGATGTGCTATTTCGGTGTCAGATATTCTTAAACGACACGGTGTGGAAGTTGAGGTGAATACCTACAGTTTTCGAGAATTAGCTCAGCTTTCTCAGCGGGGTGATTTAAAAGAAGACTTGGTACTGTGTAACCTGAATCTCGACGACAATGCGCCATCCTCGTTGTTCTCGTGGTTGATGAATGATCCTGTATTGCATTCCGCGCTCGGAGAGATGAACAGTGATTGGCTCAAACAACGATTAGATCAGCACAAAGCAACGGTTGAATTACCGGATTACTTGTCTGAGTTGGAACCTATTGCATCGACACTGATTTCTAATTATTGGTTAGTCCCGATGTTCCATCACTTACAAACTGTGCGTTTCCAAGGGATTCTGAAAAA
>NZ_JBQKUM010000089.1:0-18086 GCF_054968605.1 Pseudoalteromonas sp. G5_S1_14_S5
TTATTAGTGTCGAGTCGTTGCCATTTGGAGCTACTTGGGAATAAGTTAAAGAGTGAAGAGCTTAAAGCACACCTCAATAAGTCACAGCACTCGCTGATGAGAGCCATTGAGGAAGTGAGGCATATCTCGCATCAACTTCGTCCAAGTTCATTGGATGATATTGGTCTGGAAGCCGCTTTGTCGTCTATGCTTTTAGACTTTCAAGCACACTCGGGCATTGAGGTGGAAACCTTGTTCGCGACTAAACCGGGAAAGTTAAAGTCGGAGGCGGCGACCACTTTATATCGAGTGGTTCAGGAGTCGTTAACCAACATAGAGAAACATGCACAAGCGACCAAAGTAACGGTCATCGCACAGCAAATTGGCAATGTGCTTCAATTGCTTATTCAAGATAACGGTGTTGGTTTTAATACGTACAAAGCGATGGAAAAACGAGGGATTGGACTAAGAAACATGCGTGAGCGAGTGGAGTTTATCGGGGGTGACTTCGAACTGATGAGCGAGGTTGGCTTCGGAACGGAAATTACAGTGTTACTGACACTAGAGGGATTGATGGATGAGTGACGTTATTCGAGTAGTGATTGCTGACGATCACCAAGTGGTACTTGATGGCTTTATGGCGAGATTGGAACTCGAGCCGGATATTAGCGTGATTGGTACCGCGAGCAATGGCTTAGAAGCGGTTGAGATGGTTAAGACCTTACGCCCGGATTTGGTGTTGATGGACATTAGCATGCCTATCATGAATGGTATTGATGCCATTCATCTAATCAAAGAAGAGAACCCGCAAGCTAAGGTGTTGATGCTAACCATGCATAACAACCGTGAATATATTATGAAGGTGATGCAGTCGGGTGCGATCGGCTATATGTTGAAGGAGGTTTCTGCTGAAAAAATGGTCCAAGCCATCAAAACGGTCAATCAAGGATCGACGTATTTCTGTGAAAAAGTGACTCAAAATTTGTTCACTCAACCAATTAGTCCGACATCATCTGTGAAGAATCCACTGAGTCGACGTGAAGAAGCCGTGCTGAAATTAGTGGCGAAAGGGGAGAGCAGTAAAGAAGTCGCTAAGGCGCTGAATATTAGCTACCGAACTGTCGAAACCCATCGACAAAACATTAAGCATAAACTCGACATTCACTCTACTGCAGAGCTTGCCAAGTACGCTGTCAATTGTGGGCTTGTGGATTGATCTTTCCTTTGAAGTAAATAGTCAGCTCAAAGCAAGCCTATGAGTCTAAATGGTGCATAGGCTAGGTGATTATTATTGCTTATGTGCCTAAGCTTATTGCTAGGTTTGCGAACAGAAAATCAATTGGTTAAACATCAAAATGCTTTGAGTTAAAAGTAATATTAAACAAAAGGCCGACATGTTCGGCTTTTTTTTCATCAGTAATTTGAGTGTTTACGTGAATGTTGGATGAAAACCAAACGAACCGATTGAGGTTTACTGAAAACAACAAGTTAACCTGCTAAACTTCAGACATCCAAGTATCTGAATTTATGTGACAACAGCTTGTACTACTTGGATTGTAGGGGCGAGTTTGTGTTTGGGTCACAGGTGAGTAAGGAATATTAGTAGTATTCCGTAGAGAGGGATAATGACTAAAGGTATAGATAAATACAGTATCGACAGTACCGATTACACTGTTGGTCAGGATAACGTCCAAAAATGGGGTTTCGACGTACACAACCCAGTATTTGGCATTAGTGCAGGTTTGATTGCTCTATTTTTGATTGGTGTTCTGGTTACGGATACCGCATCGGCGAAAGCAGCACTGGATGGCGTTAAAGGGCAAATCATCAATTCATTCGATTGGCTGTTCATCTGGTCAGGCAATATTTTTGTCATCTTCTGCTTAGGCTTGATCGTTTCTCCTTTTGGTAAAATCCGCCTTGGTGGTGTTGATGCCACGGCAGACTACTCATTCATGTCTTGGCTATCCATGCTATTTGCAGCGGGTATGGGTATCGGTTTGATGTTCTGGAGTGTGGCAGAGCCAGCGGCTTACTACACAGGTTGGTTTGAGACACCACTTGGCGTTGAACCGAACACACCAGAAGCAGCTAAATTAGCACTAGGCGCAACCATGTATCACTGGGGTCTTCACCCTTGGGCGATTTATGGTGTGGTTGCTCTTTCGTTAGCATTCTTCTCTTACAACAAGGGACTACCGCTTTCGATTCGTTCTATTTTCTACCCAATTCTAGGTGATAGAGCATGGGGCTGGGCTGGTCACGTTGTTGATATTCTGGCGGTACTTGCGACTCTATTTGGTCTGGCGACGTCGCTAGGCCTAGGTGCACAGCAAGCAGCAAGTGGTATTCAACACGTATTTGGCCTTGAAGCTGGTTTGGGCTTACAAGTTATCGTGATTACTGTGGTGACTTTACTCGCAGTCGTATCGGTACTTCGTGGTATCGATGGCGGTGTAAAAGTTATCAGTAATATCAACATGCTGGTAGCCTTTTTACTGCTTATCTTGGTGGCACTAATCGGTTACGCAGTGACACTAGGCTCTATCCCAACAACCTTAATGGCGTACATCGAGAACATCATTCCACTGAGTAACCCTCACGGTCGTGAAGACCAAGCATGGTTGCACGGTTGGACGGTATTCTACTGGGCATGGTGGATTTCATGGTCACCATTCGTAGGTATGTTCATCGCACGTGTATCTAAAGGTCGTACGGTTCGTGAGTTCATCACAGCGGTTCTGATTGTTCCGACTACTGTAACTATCATTTGGATGTCAGTATTTGGCGGTATGGCGATTGATCAAATCGTGAATAACATCGGCACACTTGGTAGTGAAGGTTTAACCGACGTATCGCTAGCGATGTTCCAAATGTTCGATGCGCTACCGTTTGGTACGTTGCTATCAATCATTGCAGTGGTATTGGTTCTAGTATTCTTCATTACATCGTCTGACTCAGGCTCTCTGGTTATCGACAGCATTACCGCTGGTGGTAAAGTGGATACACCGGTTCCTCAGCGTGTTTTCTGGGCGTTCCTAGAAGGCGCGATTGCAGTGGCGCTGTTGTGGGTTGGTGGTACTGAAGCCGTACAAGCTCTGCAAGCTGGTGCTATCTCGACGGCACTGCCATTCACCATCATTCTGTTACTGATGTGTGTTAGCTTGCTCATGGGTATGCGTACAGAAAAACGCTAAAGCTTATTGCAACAATCAAATGCACTAATAGGCGTTTGAAGTCAACATTGAATGAAGGCAGGTGAGAGATTTACCTGCCTTTTTTACATCTATCTTTAATACCTGTTTTACCGTGCTAAAGCCGACCGAGATTGTAATAACCATATCGTTAATGGTGCCTTGAATTTGGCGATATGCCAACTAATTGGCACAAGCTAAGACTATGGTTTACAAAAAGATATTACGATATTAATTGTGAAATCGCTCGAAATTAATACTGACATTGGGTAATATGCGCGAGATTTCCTACCACTCGTGAAACTTTGACATGAAACTAACACTAAAACAGAAGTTAATAGGTGCTAGCCTATCTGCGGTTATAGTTATGGCAACAGCGTTGACCTGGCTATCAGCAAACCAACTATTTGAACAGACTCGTAATGGCGTATACCTACGAGCTGAAAGCGTATCGGAAGCTGCATCTGAAGGTATTAAAAACTGGATTGGTATTCGCACGGATATCGCATCAGCATTTAATGACTTTTCACGAGAAAGCGATGTTGTTCCTTTTCTAAAGCAAGCTCGCGTTGCGGGTGGTTTTGACGATATCTTTTTAGGTACACCAGAAGGTGGCATGTACCGTTCACACCCAGAACGTAACCGTGTTGGTTACGATCCTCGTCAACGCCCTTGGTACCAAGAAGCAAACGCAGCAGGTAAGCAGATCATTACTACGGCTTACCAAGATGCAATCACTAAAGCACTACTGGTAACCATCGCAGAACCCGTTCGTCACAATGGTCAGCTAGTTGGTGTTGTAGGTGCGGACGTACTTATCGACCAATTGGTTAATGACGTTATCAGCCTAGATGTGGGTGACAATGCGCACGCGATGCTAATTGATGCGTCTGACGGCACATTCCTAGCGCACCCAGATTCAGCACTAAGTCTGAAGCCGGTAAGCCAGCTTTCTAATGACATTTCTATGCCTATCATCGAGAACGCAGTGCGTACTGGTAGCATCGAGATCATTAAAGAACGTGGCGCTGAGAAGCTACTTTATTTCACGAAAGTACCAAACACTAACTGGATCTTCGCGGTTCAGATGGACCGAGCGACTGAAGAAGCAAACCACTCAACATTACTTACTCAGCTTATTATGACTGCTGTAGTGATTACGCTTATCGTGATCGTACTGGTTTCTTGGTTGGTTAGCTTTCTATTCCGCGACCTAAACCGTGTATCTGTGGCATTAGAAGAGATCGCTTCAGGCGAAGGTGACCTTACTCAACGTCTTGAGCCAAAGAGCGACGACGAGATTGGTCAGCTTGCACAAAACTTCAACCGTTTTGTGGGCAATATGCACACCATGGTGAGCAAGCTAAGTGAGGTGTCTGCTGCATTGGCTAACCAAGCGCGTCAAACAGCATCACAAGCGGAAGAGCGTAGCGCCCGCATCCAGATGCAACAAGACGAAATCAATATGGTTGCAACGGCTGTTAACGAAATGGCAGCGGCAACACAAGAGATCGCGGGTAACGCAGACCACACGGCACAAAACTCATCTGAAGCGGTTGGTGCATGTGAGCACGGTACTGGTCAAGTATCACAAACTCAAAGCTCTATCCAAAACCTCGCTCAAGAAGTTCAGATTGCAACTAATGTAATCCTAGAGCTTGAAGAGCACGGAAATAGCATCAACGCTATCTTGTCTAACATTCAAGGCATCGCTGAACAGACAAACCTACTGGCACTTAACGCAGCGATTGAAGCGGCACGAGCAGGTGAGCAAGGTCGTGGCTTCGCGGTTGTTGCTGATGAAGTTCGTGTTCTGAGTCAACGTACACACGGTTCAACACAAGAGATTCAACAGACTATCGAACTGCTACAAGGTACAACAGGCAAAGCGGTTAGCATCATGAATGACAGCCGTACTTTGGCTGAAACCAGTGTTGATGATGCCAACTCAGCGGCTGCAAGCTTAACGCAAATTCATGCTGCTGTTGAACGTATTAGCGACATGGCGACACAGATTGCTTCTGCGGCAGAAGAGCAAGCTTCTGTAACGTCTGAGATCACTCGTAACACTGAGGGAATCCGTGACGTATCTAACGAGCTAGCAGACGAAGCACACCAAGCGGCAGAGCAAGCAGCTCAGCTGTCTGAACTGTCTCACGAGCTAGAGAGCGAAATCAGTCGCTTCAAGCTGTAAACACTAAAGCGTATATTTAAAGCCGAATGTGATGATCACATTCGGCTTTTTGTGCCTCTTAGTTGGAGGCTTAGGCACTAAGAACTAGTTGTTCGGGTAACCAGGGAACTTCCCCTTTAGATTGGCGCGAGTAGGGAAGTATTTCTCCATAAACTTCACCATCGCAGGGTCGTTCTTTTGAAGCTCTATGAATGTCGCAGAACTTAGCTCTTGAGCGCTGTAGCCTTTGTAGTTTACGTCGTAGTAAGCATACAGAGAGTAGGCTAGGTATTCTTGATCGTATGACTCAGCGTCTAAGTCAGCTTCAACGATTGTAGAGTCTTTTCCATTTGGAAAGTAAGAGCCCGCAAGAATCGCTTTTTCATTCAGCTCATCGAGTTCTTTTTGCATACCCCCCCACTTTGATGAAGGTGATTGTACCGCCAAATTCATCACACCGTAGTCGTGTACAAAGTGAATGATCTCTTCAAACGCAGCGTCTCGTTGATTTGCTAAGTCCGGCTTGTTTTCGTCTGCTGTAGTATCTGTTGTTTCAGTCGCGAATAGATCTTGGAAGCGGTAGTTTTCATCTAAGTAATCGCCCGCACCTCTGTTAGCCCAATCATCATCGTAAAAGAAGGCCATCGCAGCTTTGCTGTCGTAGATAGCCTTGGTCACTTCAGAAGGAAAGTTATCAAGGTAGTACTGCATGATCATCTTAACGTGCGCAACTTTGGCTGTGCCGTTATTCTGTGTTTTGTCTTCGATCAGTAACGGGATCTTGTAACCATGAGCTTCTACACAACTGCGATGCTTGATGCCATTGGTAAGCAATTCGCCTGTTGTGTCTGAAATAACAGAACAATCACCTGTTGGTACACGAGCGAACGTCTCTGAAGCACTTTGAGCAAAGCTTGGAACAAATTGGATAGCGTTACTTAGGGTGTTACCCACGCGTACGTATAGGTTCATCGGTCTCATTTGGTCGATATTAAACTTGTCGCCAGTGCTATCGATGATGAATTGCTTGTTGATGGTTACGGTGTCGGCTTTTTTCCAAAGAACGATGTTGTTGATGTTGTTTTCGACTTTCGCAACAGCAAGTTTTTCTGGTGTTGTAGTTGAGTTGAAGTTCTCGTAGTAAATATTGAAGTTTTCAACGTCATACGTTTTACCAGACGAGTTTGTTGCCGTTACTATAAACGTAATGTCTGCATCATTTTGAGTCTTATAGTTGCGCTCAGGGATACCATGAACTTGAGCAAAACTGCCGCTTGATTTTAGATTATTACTGTACTGAGTAATATCAACGTTCACGTTTTTGTCTGCGCCATTTTTAATTGATTCTACGCTGAATTGCAGCGAGAAATTGTTGCCCAAGCTAACGACTGAGCTGGCGCTAGATGCGTCAATGACGTTTTTTGAAGCACTGTTATTGTTACCGTCACCGCTTCCGCCGCCACACGCAGTAAGCATTATGGTAACGACAAGAGTAGGAATAATGAGTTTATTTATCATAGAGAACCAAATTATCTGCGAGCAATAAAGCTCGCATGTTACAAGAGATGGTATTTTCTTTTAGTAAGCCTTTGTAAGATATGCATTGATATTACTTACAAATGACGCATTAATGATTTGCCTTGGCGGCAAATGGCCCACTACTTGAATTCTGGATTAGAAGTATTTTTTCGCTACTTCAACAGCATTGTTCAGATCTGGAATCATAGTTAGCTCTGGTACTCGCTGAATATGAACGATTTTGTTGTCTTTATCGACAACGAATGTGCTACGAGCAAGTAAACCAAGCTCGTTGATTTGTGTGCCTGATTCAAAACCAAAAACGTGGTCTTTGGCATCTGAAAGCAAAGTTAGGTTGTCTGTAATACCTTCCTCATTCTTGAATCGATCAAGTGCGAAAGTCGTGTCTGCACTTAAGCCGATGAATTCAATATTATCTGTTAGTTCAGGGTTTGCTTTTACAAAGTTAGAAAGATCCTGAGCTTGTTGGTTACATACTGGTGTGTCAATCGAAGCCAGCACACTAAAGATACGCACTTTGTCTGTTTTTTCTGTTGTATCGTACGGCTGATTTTTGTTTGTCATCAATGTCACTGAAGGCAGGTAATCACCAACAGCCAAGCTATTACCAACGAGGTTGAACGTTGTCTCGTAGTATAAAGTCAGCGTATTGTCTTTCCCTGTTGGAGCCGTTTCACTGGTTGTTAAGTAGTCCGCAGCACCAGCTGTTGTAGTTAAAATCAGTGCCGCTAGCGTGATTAGCGTTTTTTTCATGTTGAGTCTCTTGAATTATATAGTTAAGGTCAGTTTCAAGCGCAGCGAACTCTAGCGAAATAAGCTGCGATTTGTTCAAACTAACAGATAATGAAAATCACACCATTCTATTTTATTATTAAATATCAATGACTAAGATAATAAAGCTCTATCTAAAATCGGAGTTTACATAAGTTGAGTACCTCTGAAGCATAGGTATTTCGTTCGCACTGGATGACTTTGGCTCTGGCTGGGCGGGTTATAGCCGTATGGCAGTCGTGAAGCCTGACTACCTCAAAGTGAGCCGTGATATGTTGATTGAGTTTGCTATGAGTGGCTCACAAGACGACAACCTTTTGGAAGAACTGAACACCATTACGACGATACAAGGTATTAAGATGATTTTTGAGGGGATTGAGAACGTGGATAACTTACATTCTGCGGCACAGTATGGGGCTGATTATTATCAGGGTTACCACATTAGATTTCCCTAAATCTTATCCTGTAAACATGCTAGACCAAGATGTTGTCACGCCAGATGAAAAATTCAGGTTAAACACTTATCTCACCAAGTGACTCAACCCGCGCTCCAAATAATCAACTTGTCGATTTTCCTTATCTGAACTACTACTCTTCGGTTAACTAACCTCTCGTGTGGGAGGTTAGCACATCGATATGAGTGAGTTGAATTTGAATTACTTTGGATTGAACAGTTTAGACGTGGGGGAGGGCTATCAGTATTCTAGTAGATGATTAAAGTTCGTTTTCTGAATTATTTTCTTGGATTAACTGAATCAATTCGCTTTTGCTGTAGGTGCAATAAGCATGGAGAAATCTCTCAACCACTTTAAGCTCAACTTGATTCACTCTGCACGATACATACCCTTCCTTCTGGTCAACACCAAGCTTAATGTTGTAAAGCTGCAGCTCTCTATCCACAAAAAGACAAGTCCCTTCACTGGTACAAATACTAACGTTGGCGTTTTCGTTTAAGTTAATCGAAGACCATAAATCATCAAATGATGCTTTGATCGTATTATAGTCTTTACGTTCCGCTACACCGTCTCTTGTGAGAGACATCATGCAAATTTCGTTCATAGTTTTCCTCTCTATTTACAAAAAATCTCCCAGCATTGTGAGGAGGGTGGGAGAATCAATGTCATTCAGTTTAGATAGCGATTTACGCAGCCTTAGCGTCGCTCTTTAGCTGTTCTAGACAACGTATGAAAGCACGTAGGTTTCGATATACGTCTGTTGGATCATAAAACACGCCAACATTCTCCAATTCTATCGGGCCTGATACCGCGTTATCTAGCATTAGGTTATCAATTAAACCAAAGTTTTCTAACGTCATGCCAATGCCATCCACATAGATTTGCTTAGCATTTGGCAGTTGGTCTAGGTTTCTTTTTAGGAAAAGATCTGAATTGTTGCTGTAGGCAAGTACCGTTTTACCTAGCGCTTTACCAAAGCCCATTTCATAGGCTGTACCCACATTGCAGCTCGCGCCTCTGAAAGGTGTCATGTTGGCGATGACGATATCACAGCTCTCAATAAGCTCTTCATTAGCGCGGCCAATCTTTAAGCCATTTTGCTGAGGGCTAGGTTCATTCAACTCTAGAATATT
Organism: Pseudoalteromonas sp. G5_S1_14_S5; assembly: GCF_054968605.1. Taxonomy (NCBI): domain Bacteria; kingdom Pseudomonadati; phylum Pseudomonadota; class Gammaproteobacteria; order Alteromonadales; family Pseudoalteromonadaceae; genus Pseudoalteromonas; species Pseudoalteromonas sp. G5_S1_14_S5. The sequence goes on from NZ_JBQKUM010000089.1 coordinate 9,245, forward strand.
GTCGAGTGGAAAAATACCCTCGAAGCCATAAGCTTCACAAATTTTCCTCTTTTGATCACATATAGAGACAGCGTCACTTAGAAATACTTCTGGTCCTGCTAGATAAATACGTTTCACCGCTTAACTCCTGATTGGCAACAATGCTTGGATTAGTGCTGATATCTTTATCTATTGGATTGTTTAAGTGATAACCGAAAGTACACGGTTTGCTAATATATGGTTTTGGTGTTTTTTTAGCTTTATGGTTTAAAAAGTGATTCACAAGCGCTGTTTGGCTTAAGCTCATGATTTGAATATCACTTTGAGGTTATTTCTTGTTCGTTTAAGGCGGGAACGTGACGGTGATTCGAACGGGAAGGTGACCTCTTGAAATGCAGAAAAATCGATAGACAATAAAAAAGCCCGAGTATGAACTCGGGCTTTGGATGTTTCTTTGTCATCAATGAAGCGACTAGATTGCCTGACGAAGTTGGAAATAGCGTCCTTGTTTGTTCAACAGTGTCTCGTGAGAGCCATGCTCGACAATCTCACCTTGTTCAATCAGAACGATAGAATCCATCGCTTCCAGACCAATCAAACGGTGCGTAATGAAGATAACCGTCTTACCTTCAAAATGCTTCTCAAACAGTGTCATGATGCTCTGCTCAGTTTGCTTATCTAGGCCTTCTGTAGGCTCATCAAGAAGCAGGATAGGGGCATCATGAAGGATGGCACGTGCAATACCAACACGGCGCTTCTCACCACCAGATAGTTGACGACCACCGTCACCTAACCAGCTATCAAGACCATCGTTCTGTAGCAGCTTTTCTAGGCCAACGTCTTTGAGAATGTTAGTTAGGTGCTCATCGTTAGCATCTGGCTTCGCAATCAACAGGTTGTTGCGTAGGCTGCCATTCAAGATGTCGACACGCTGGCTTACCACACTGATCGATTCACGCAGTTGTGACTCGTTCCATTGTGTTAGTTCAATACCCGCGATTGAGATATAGCCTTCCTTAGGATCCCAGCAGCGAGTAAGAAGCTGAATCAGTGTCGATTTACCAGAACCTGTTTGACCCACAATCGCCACTTTGTTCGTTGCCGGGATCGTTAGGTCGACAGCATTCAGAACGCTGCGCTCAGAGTCAGGGTAGTTGAACGTCACGTTTGAGAACGTAATATCAAGCGGCTTGTAGATGTCGAGTTTCTCGTCCGCGAACTGAACTTCAGGCTCTGACAGAATCACTTCATTCAAGCGACGTGCAGAAGACAGAGTCTGACCTAAATGCTGGAATGCGCCTGCGATTGGCATTAACAGTTCAAAACTTGCCATGGTTGCGAATGCCATTAACGCGATGAACGGATCTGGAGCATTACCGCCCACGCCGTCAGCCGCTAGCCAAAGCATAAGAACCAGTGTCAAACCGTTGAACAGCATGAGCGCTGCTGAAGCCATACCGGTAAGGTTAGCGTTCACAAACTGGTTCGCCATCAGCTTGTGTTGGGTTTCTAGAATCGCATTGCGGTAACGCTCTTCTGCACCAAACAGAGTCAGTTCGCTGTAGCCTTCAATCCAATCCAGAGTGGTAACACGAAGATCCGCTTTGTTTTGTGTAAGCTCACCACCGTTACGTTTACCTAGCTTGTAGAACAAGACAGGCCAAATCAACAGCATGATAAGCAGGATAGAACCTAAGATAAGGCCTAGCGGGGCATCAAACCACATCAAGAACAGAGTCAGGAAGAAGATACCAAACACACCAACCGTCACAGGGCTTACTAAGCGCAAGTAAACGTGGTCCATGGCGTCGACATCAGCAACCAAGCGGTTCAGTAGGTCAGCGTCACGTAAGTTTGAGATACGACCTGGGATCAGCGGAGCCAGCTTCTTAAAGAAGAATATACGCAGATCAGTCAGTAGTTTGAATGTCGCATTGTGGCTTACAACACGTTCACCCCAACGACCCGCAGTACGACTCATTGCTAAACCACGAACACCACCGCCCGGTAGCATGTAGTTGAAGGTTTCACGTGCAATCGTTAGGCCAGCAACAGCAGAAGCGGATATGAACCAACCCGATAGCGTTAACAAGCCAATAGAAGCCGACAGAGTAGCAAATGCCAGTAGCATGCCTAGCGATAGGCCAAACCAATGCTTTTTATAGAGTTTCAGGTAAGGCAGTAAATCACGCATCTAAATTACCCTTATTGTCTTGTTGAGCTAAGTTCGCGTTTAGCATCTCTTCGAATAAACCACCTGCAGTCGAAAGCTGAGAGTAATGACCTTGTTCAACAAGACCACCATCGCGCATAACCAGAATGTTATCGACCGATTGAAGAGGAGCGAGTTGGTGCGTCACAAGTAGGGCTGTGCGACTTTCAATGTTGCTGTTGATGCCTTTCATCACTAGCTGCTCACTACGAGTATCTAGGCTAGCAGTAGGTTCATCAAGCAACCAGAATTGGCCGTCTTGGATCATTGCACGAGCCAACGCCAAACGCTGAGATTGACCAACAGACAGGCCTCCTGAACGATCAGAAATCATGTAGTTCAAGCCATGCTCATTAACAAACTCACTAGCGAAAGATTGGTCTAGTGCGTTTTGAACCGTTTGTTCAGTGATATCTTGCTTACCTAGGGTGACGTTGTCACGAATGCTACCATGAAGCAATAGTGGGTTTTGGCCAACCCAGCTGATCGTCTTGCGCCAAGACGCCAAGTCTAAATCACGCAGTTCAATACCATTGATTTTCAAGCTTCCTTCATAAGGCATGAAACCAAGAATGGCATTAATCAAACTTGTTTTACCCGCACCACTTGGGCCAACTAATGCCGTTGAATGGCGAGTATTCAGTGCGAATGAAATAGGGCCAACCAGTTGAACACCTTCAGGGCTCAATACTTTCAGATCTTGAGCTTCAATATTGATGCCTTGAGCTGGGTCTAGCTGAGTGTCACCTGATTTAACCTTAGTGATGTCGGTTTCTAGGAACTCAACAATACTCTCGGCTGCGCCCACCGCTTGTTGCTTCGCGTGGTAGAAAGTACCTAAGTCACGCAGAGGTTGGTAAAACTCTGGCGCTAAGATAAGAATAAACAGACCAGCGAACAGCGTAATGCCAACACCGTAGTGACCGAAGTTAAGCTCGCCGATGTAAGTGAAACCAAAGTAAACCGCCGTCATCGCAATCGAGATAGAGGTGAAGAATTCAAGTACAGCAGACGATAAGAAAGCGATCTTCAATACATCCATGGTGCGTGTTCTGAACACCTCAGATGCACCTTTCAATACTTCTGTTTCAGAGCTAGTTCGGTCGAAAAGACGAATGGTTGTCATTGATTGCAAACGGTCGTAAAAGTGACCTGAAAGACGCTGAAGCGCTTTGAAGTTCTTACGGTTTGCGTCTGCGGCTTTCATACCCACCAACGCCATGAACATCGGTACCAGTGGTGCAGTCAGCAAGAAGATGAAGCCGGCTGCCCAGTTTACTGGGAATACCACAACCAAAATAATGAATGGAATCAGTACCGACAAAGACATCTGTGGCAAGTAACGCGAGAAGAAGTCTTGCATGTCTTCAACTTGTTCTAGTAACAGCGTTGCCCACGTACCGGCTGGCTTACCTTTGATGTAAGCAGGACCAAGTTCGCGTAGCTTGTCTAGAATGAGCTGCCTAATGTAGACACGGATCTGTTCACCACAGCGATAACCTGCGATTTCACGACCCCATGTACAGCCCGCACGGCCAACGACCGAGAGTGCCAAGCCAGCAAAATGACCAACCAGTTCAGATTTATCGACATTATCGATGATCAGCTGGTGAAGAATAGAGGCGAGAAGCGCTGCTTGAGCAATTAAAAACATACTTGAAAGTACGCCAAGGCTAATCGCAATCATAAGCCAGCGTTTTGCTAACTTACTTTGTTGCTTAAGCCACTTATTCAAGCTGCGTTGTTTTTTCTTATCCATTATGAAGGCTTAATGATAATTATTATTCGTTGAGGGCGGCTAGTATACAAAAGAAAGCCCAGTGGATATACCACTGGGCTTTAGGGATTTACAACAAAATGTGATGACGCCCTGCATCTACTAGGCGAGAGCATAGATAATCAAATCTGCAATCTCAGATTTACTTATCGTTAAGGCCATCTAGGAAGCGTTCAGCATCCAGAGCAGCCATACAACCTGTACCAGCAGAAGTGATCGCTTGGCGGTAGTTGTGGTCCATAACATCACCTGCAGCGAATACGCCTGGGATGCTTGTTTGTGTCGCGTTACCTTCCAGACCAGATTGAACGATGATGTAGTCATCTTTCATATCTACTTGGCCTTTGAAGATTTCAGTGTTCGGTTGGTGGCCGATAGCGATGAACGCGCCCATTACGTCGATTTCTTCTGTCTTGTCAGACTGAGTATCTTTAATGCGAACGCCTGTTACGCCCATATCGTCGCCAAGAACTTCGTCTAGCGTGCGGTCAGTGTGAAGAACAATGTTGCCGTTCTCTACTTTATCCATTAAACGCTTAACAAGAATCTTTTCAGCACGGAACGTGTCACGACGGTGAATTAGGTGAACTTCAGACGCGATGTTAGATAGGTAAAGTGCTTCTTCAACGGCAGTGTTACCACCACCAACAACCGCTACTTTCTGGTTGCGGTAGAAGAAACCATCACACGTAGCACAAGCAGAAACGCCGCGGCCTTTGAATGCTTCTTCAGACTCTAAACCTAGGTACTTAGCTGATGCACCTGTTGAGATGATCAACGCATCACAAGTGTACTCGCCAGAATCGCCTTTAAGACGGAAAGGGCGGTTTGATAGGTCGACTTCGTTAATGTGGTCTAACAGGATCTCTGTTTCAAAGCGCTCTGCGTGCTCCTTCATGCGGTCCATCAGTGCTGGGCCTGTTAAACCTTCCGCATCACCCGGCCAGTTTTCCACTTCTGTTGTGGTTGTAAGCTGACCACCTTGCTGCATACCAGTAACCAAAACTGGGTTTAGGTTTGCACGAGCAGCGTAAACTGCAGCGGTATAGCCAGCAGGGCCAGAACCAAGAATCAATAAATTACAGTGCTTTACGTCGCTCATGAGGACTCCGAAATTGAATTTGTTTTAATTTATAACCGCTTAAGATTGTATGGAAAATATGGAGGTAATAAAAGTGTAAACAAGGGCTGAAGTGTAATTAATCGTTATAGTTTAGAACTTAATCGAGACAAACGTTTTCGTGGCTGGAAGTGATGTTGTAAATGTACCTATGATTAAGTATTGTAAACTAGTTTACTAATTTACAATCAGCCAGGACGGTAAAAGTGATTTTTGAAGAACGTATTTGTATTGAAGCATCACCTCAAGATATATATTCGCTATATGTCGATGTAGAAAACTGGAATCAATGGGATAAAGAAGTGGTCTACTCTTGTCTATTGGGGGCATTCGAGGTTGGTGTGAAAGGCGTTTTAAAGCCGACCAATGGACCTAAATCAAAGATAGTCATTACGGATGCTACACCAAATAAGAGCTTTACTGTCATGAGCAAACTGCCATTCTGCCTTCTATCATTTGAGCACCAGTTACAGGCTAAAGGAGAAATAACGGAAGTAACTCATAGGGTTAAGTTTTCGGGGTTAACCCGTTTATTGTTCGGGAAAGTCGTGGGAAAGAAAATTTATGATGGACTACCGGCTACTCTTGAAGGATTAAAAAAAAGGGCGGAGAATAATGTTTAAGCATGAGCTCCCATCGGACAGCGCAGGGCTCCAGCTCTGGGTTGCTTACAATAGATGGCACTCGGAGGTAATGAAACTCCTTAAGCCGTTAAACATCAACCATACTCAGTTCGTTATACTCGCTTCGATACTATGGTGCAACAAGAACAAAAACGAAACCACGCAAACAGAAGTAGTCAATATTACAGGCTTGGATAAGATGACATTATCAAAGTCGATGAAAGCGCTGGTTGCGAATGATCTTATCACTAAAGATAAAGGTGTTAGAGACTCACGAAGCTTTTCACTGAGACTCACGAAAACTGGGGAAGCTCTAGCAATAAACGCAATAGCGCAGGTGGAAGAGTTAGACCAATTATATTTCGAAAGCTTAAAGGGCGAAAGAGAACGATTTATTTATCTGTTAGCAGGCCTTAAAGTTCTTTGAATTAAAACTCACTTTTGGACAAAAGCTTGTTAGCGATCTATCTAAATTACAAATTAATTGATAAGTGAGAATATGGAAAATTCGCTTAGTTTTATACCACTACTAACGACAGTAGAATAGCTCAATAACGCTTGGGGACTGTGACAATCAGTGTAATGATCGGCAACAACGCCACCGATCATTTTGACTTCACTGTTTACGAGTTTGAGAATACATAAGTAGGTAAATATCCTGACTCAACGTCAAGGGTCAATCCATACTTTTCTTTGGCGTATTTAGCCGCTGTGAGTAACGGCAGTGACACATATCCCGTTTCCCTTTGGCTGAAATCTTTATCATGCGTCCACCACTCTTTATGCATTTCCAAAGCACGGTGCATAGCATCACGATATGCCTCTTGATTTTGTTGGTGTACCGCTTGCATCACATCATAGAAACCAAGCGTGATGGTAATACTGTGGAAAATCATCCAGCGCTCTCTGCCAGCGCGATCGCCTTCATCAATTAACTGCGTCAGTCGCTCAATGGCAGCAGTAATATCTTGGCTGGGTTGCAAACCCAATAAGTGCAAAATAATTTCGCAATGCAGGGAAACGTAAACTTTACCACAATTTACCTGCCCCCCCATGAACAAGGCCATTAGGGCATTTAGATCACCATATCGCCCTGTAATTATTGTCATAAATACCCAATTTAGCCAATCGCTAACAGGTACTGACTGGGCTTTACCACGTGTAGGCACAGAAAAGTCGACTCCCTGATAGGTAAACGCCACAATGCCCCCTTCCGGTTCTGAGAGCACGCGTTGCCATTGCATTAGGTACTGCTGCGCCGTTCTCAAATGTTCAGCCACCGCTTGTTCCGAAACCGAGGGCGCATGATGGCCAATAAAGAATAGTTTTTTTGCTTTTCATATCCCGATTCAAATCCAAACCAATTGTGTCCTTCATCATCCACGGCTTTTTGGTTCATTTGCCAAAATCTGGATAACGTTACGTCATACAGTCGCTGCTCTCCTGCCAAATTGCTCACGTGTATCTTTACTGCCTTCGTCATGGCTACGCTCCTAACTCAAATTTCACGTTATTTGACGTTTTAATGGTACCATCTTTGTTAAAGATGAGCTCCGCCTAAGGTTGTTGAAAATCTGACAACTGTCTAAGATTTAATTAATATTTATCAATGCCTTATACATAGTGGCTCTTTTCATATACGACATTATGCCGCTATAAAACCTACTTCTATCTCAAAGCACTGCTCACTACGCAAGTTTGAGACAAAAATATGGAGTCCAATAAAGAGTAACTAGTCAGGTCGAAATTCAGCCTGTGAAGGTCTTTGACATACTCAATGCTAACTATTTATGCGATAACACTTGAGTCGTTCGGATACGCCCATAAACCTATTCGATTAAATTTATCACGATTTTGTTGCGCAAACTCGGAATGGGGCATTTTCGAGCTAGAAAATGCCACGGGTAAAAACTCAACCTGTGAAGGTTTTGGACAGAAATCAGTTTCGGAAAATCATACATTAGCAAATCATGAATAACTATAGGTATGGCAAATAGCAAAACTAATGGTCAAGACGCCGCTGATGATGTGCCAAAACATCTACTTTCCAAGATCGCGCTCGCCTTGAGAAAACTATCAAGGCCGCCACCCTTCTAGAGCACATCGCACAATTTACTCATATTTTGAGACTTGGGCTTGTACAAAACTTGAGATTTAACGTTAACTAATTAACGCTTAATCCTTGTCTGCTATGTTCACATTGCTCAAATAGTATGCCCACATTTTGGGCATTCGATTTTTCGGTCTTTGAATGATTGAGCAAAGTTTGATTTCCCACAGTTATCGCAAAACTTAACGCCACGTATGTTCATAAAAGTTATTAAAGAAACAATAGGGACAATAACAATCCAAAATTGATGGCTAACAAAGCCCATCAAGTTAACAATGAACAAAAATAAAGCACCCGTCACGACAGAGAATATTGGATAATATTTCCTCTTAAACTGTGCACTTTTATTCACGTGGAACAACACAAAGCCGATGAGTGAAACACATCCCCAAACACCAAAAGTCATTAGTACTTTTTCATCCATTTTTACCATCCATCTTGTGAACAACGCCCTGTAAAAGTGTGAGCAGCGCAATACCGATGCTGCTGCACGCCGCCTTAAAAACTAAACACAACGCATAGTAAAAATGCCACGCGTTGAGGAGATCTTTTAAACAGCTTGTATGAAGCTAGTCATAACTAATAATGTCAAAAAAATCTATTCCACCGGAACTATCTAAACTCGTGTTCGTAACTTTATTCTGAGGAAAATAATTCACATCGGCATATAACAGGTAGCTTTCAAAAGAAGGAACCACCGAAACATTAAATAAGATTTTTCCAACAGACTTTTGAAAGTCCAACAAGTCACCTAAATCTTCATATAACTCAATAGCTAGCTCTTTACTGTACGGCATCAGCATGCCATAAGAAATAGATTTATAGTATTGGTCATCACTGCGCTGCATCTCACTCAACACCCAACTAATATCTTGAAATGAATAGATGCCCTTTTTCCCAAACTTAGCACACAGCTTAGGAGCCACATCTCTAGCTACTGATTGAACATAGCTGTTTTTACTGAGAAAGTTAATCATATTTGACCTCCTTGCCACATAAGGTATATAGCACAATGATTAAT
>NZ_JBQKUM010000090.1:0-17792 GCF_054968605.1 Pseudoalteromonas sp. G5_S1_14_S5
ACACCCTCAAGATTGAAGGCTTAGATTCTATAGTAAAACCACTTAAGTATGATAAGAAGCCCTAAGATCCATAACTACGTTTGTGTTAGCCCCACCCAAATAACTGAAAGGTGAGGGTTTGAAACCCATTACCAGAGAAGCGATCTGGAAGAAGTGCCTCATAAGTATGGACTTCTCATTCATGACAAAACTTTATGGATTAAGGGTTAAGCGCTTATCACGGCAGGCATAATGGTGGGCATTTAGGGCGTTTGTTCTCACTTGTAGATTCAGGGGGAAATACCCTCGGCCTCAATTCTTGTCTTTTTTCTCTCGACCGATTGAGCCGATAAACCTTTAATATCCAAATGGAACAGCTCCTAAGCAGCGGTTTGAAAAATTTAGTTAAGTGAATACAATCGCTAATGAGGTGAACTATGACGAGTTAGGAGAAACGTATTATCCTGCTCTCTTCTAAAATACGCTCTCATCTTAAAGGTATAAATATCAGACCTGATGATAGGCTTTTATGTCAATGATGCTTTTTAATAGTATTTAGAAAAAATGCCCTGTGCTTGAAAAATCAAGAAACAGAGCATTGATATTGAATTGAGTATGGTTAGTTGCTAATGAGTTGTCGTGTTGTTACTAAGCAAAAATTTGATAACTGCTCTGTAAGAAACGCTTGTTTCCCAGTAATCTTTTTGCTTTTAAGCACGTAGGTATGCTCGTTTAATTTCCCTTCGAAGTCCCATTTGCTAAAGGCTTCATGTCGAGCGTCAGCACATGAGGTTTGCAAAATGTAGCTTTCAGTGACGGAGGTATCACATCCACCTTCGATATTTTTGACACCATGAAAGGTCACATGACTTTGACGGTCTCGATAAGTGGTGACAGCCAGCGCATTGAAAAGATGAATATCATCAGACTTACTAGCGTAGGGTAGCATTCTATGAGGATTTTCTTTCAAGGCGTTTGTTGCTAACTCCTGAAGCTCAGAAGAGCATGGGATAGCCTGGCTCTCAAAAAAACTGTCCATTGATGTTTTTGCTTGAGCGATATTAAACAAGCATGATAAAGGGAGCAGCAAACCTACCACACCGGCAAATAACTTCATATCTATCCTCCGAATCAATACTCAGTCATAGGCATAACCGTAACTTGCACGTCAAAACTTCTACCAGTGTCGTCAACTAAAGTCGTTTGGATTTCTTGGCCAGGCTTTAAAGTCTCTGTTACACCCATAAACATTAGGTGGTAATCGTTTGGTTTTAGCTCAATAGAACCTTTTGCAGGTATTTCTAGTGCATCAACTTTACGCATTGCCATCTTACTATCACGCATAAACATACGATGGATCTCAGTGTGTTTTGCTATAGATGATTTAGCCTCTACAAGACGAATAGGTTTATCGGCATCGTTGGTTATCTTCATATAACCTGTGCTGACCTTTACCCCTGGTATTGTTGCTTTAGCACGGGCATTTTCAATCGTAAGTACGTCATTAATAGTTTGTACTTCATGATAAGTTTGAGAATCAGCCATTGCAGTATCATGAGCATTATGGTCGTGTGTACTATGGTCATGAGCAGAAGCTTGGAATGTAGCCAGTGCCAATGCAGCTGATAATATGGTCTTTTTCATAATTGTCCCTATAGTTTTAGTTATTAGCAAGGGCTCTGCTTCGAGCTCGATCAATACCTGCAGCTAGCTCCACAGGTGTTGTTGTGTGGCTCATTGCATCAACCAACTTCCCTTCTGGGTTAATAATATAGAAAAGAGATGCGTGGTCTACGGTGTAGCTAAGTTCAGAAGACTCCATATCAACTAGATCAAAGTAAACACCATACTGTTGTGTCAAGGCATCTATTTCCTTTTTAGTTCCTGTTAGTCCTTCAATGCGTTTATCAAAGTACTTTGCAAATTTATCAAGAGAATCAAGGTCATCACGACCAGGATCGACGCTGATAAAGATACCTTGTACGTTTGCATATTCTTCAGGTGGCAACATAGAAAAAGCAGCCGACATCACGCCCATTGAAGAGGGACAGACTTCAGCACAGTTTAGGAATCCAAAATAGAGAACGACAGTTTGCCCTTTAAATTGGTTAAGACTGACGGTGCCATCAAGGCTATTCAATTGAAACTCCCCGCCAAGATCTTTGAGCGCTTTTTGTTTTTCTCCGATCGGGACTGTGCTGTTGTTTATGTAAAGTGCGAATATACCAGCGATGGCAAGTGCTCCAAGAAGGAGCACAATTTTTACAGGGTTTTTCGTCATTAAATTTGCCCCAGAAGATTAAAAACTATGGTGTTATGAGCTTGAATATTTTCTGTTAGTTCTCCCTCTGAAAAGTCGAGAGAAATAAGCAAACAAAACACCATGATGTTAGCGATTGAACACAGCAACATCTGCTTGCCCCATTGCGCATCTGGCACTTTTTGGTAGCCTACTTTGGCAATATATAGCCAGTGAAGACTGACTAAACCAACACCCAACGCATACCAGCTTCCCGCATAACCGAGATAGTTAAGTGCTAGGGCTGCAACAGCAAACGCAATAATGTAAGCAATGATGTGTAAACGAGCACGTGCTATTCCTACCTCTACAGGTAGAACCGGAATGGATGCAGCTTTGTAATCATCAAATCGGTAAATGGCAATGGCATAGGAATGCGGAAGCTGCCAGATACAGAAAGTAATGAATAAGATTGCAGCGCCTACATCAAAGTGGCCTGTTACTGCGCAATAACCGATAACAGGAGGACAGGCCCCTGAAAGTCCACCTATCAATGTGCCGTAAACGGATTTACGCTTGTAATAAAGGCTATATAAACCGACATAGACAACGAATCCGAGCACACCAAATTGCAACGCAACCGTAGTTGTAAATTGGCTTAACATATAAAAGCCAGATAAACCTAATACCGTAGCCCAAATAAGTGCGTGAGACACAGGTATCACATTTTTAACGAGTTCCCTTTCACAAGTGCGTTTCATCAAGCGATCGATATCTTTATCGATCACATTGTTGAAAACACAGCCAGAGGCAACGATAAGGCTAGTACCCATACAAACAGCAAGCAGTAATAGCCAATCGATATTGCCTTGAGAAGCGAGAAGTACACCACCGATGGCGGCAACTAAGTTGCCGCCGATAATACCGGGTTTGGTAATTTTTAAATAAGGCCTATACATCCTGAAACCCTATTAATAACCCATCAGCATATTGTGATTTAAGTGTTCCATAATCCACAATGAACCGATGAGGATTATTGCAACAATCACCACAACAAAGACGGCAGAAGAGGTATTCCACATCTGCTTTGATGAAGTGTTCATATGTAAAAAGAACACAAGTTGAACAAAGATTTGTGCTACTGCGAAAACCATGATTACACCAATGATCAGCGGTTTAGAACCGATCCCGGCCATCACCATAGCAAAAGGCACGACAGTAAGAATTATGGATAGGATTAAACCATTCACATACTCTTTTACGCTACCGTGAGCCTGTCCGCCTTGACCGTGTTCAGATGAATTAGCCATTATAATACCCCCATCAAATAAACAACGCTGAATACACAGATCCAAATAACATCTAGGAAATGCCAAAATAAGCTCAGACAAGCTAGACGAGTTTTATTGTCTTCAGAAAAGCCATCGCGCTTAAAGTGCACGAATAGAACAATCATCCAAATTAGACCTGCAAATACATGAAGACCGTGCGTTGCAACAAGTGCATAGAAAGATGACCAGTATGCACTACTGTGGAAAGTGGCACCTTCATTACTGAAATGCCAGAACTCATAAAGCTCCATTACTAAGAAAGACAGGCCGAGCGCAAAGGTAATGCTTAGCCATTTAAGCATGCCTTTCATGTCTTCTTTATTTGCCTTTAGCATCGCCATGCCAAAAGTGAAACTACTAAGAAGAAGTAGTGCAGTTTCACCAGCAACAAAGGTTAAGTTGAACAGTTCCGTTGGCTCAATTTGCCCAGCAAAGCTGCTTGAGAAAACAGCAAACACCGCGAAAAGTGTGCCAAATAATAAACAGTCACTAAGGATATAAATCCAGAAACCAAAGATCGTATCGCCTGCGTAATCGTGATGGTCATGATCATCGTGATCATGACCTCCATGTGACTGAGCAGCGACGTTTGGTTCAAATGTATGTTTAACTTCTGTAGTCATAATTGCTTTCAGTCTCTATGCAGTAGCGGGTTTTAGGTCAGAAGAATCACTTTCGTCCTGATCTTCGTCTTTGTTCTCTTTGCTAGTCAATTTTTGTTTGTCATTAACATTTGCTAGATGTGCTCGCTCAATTGCTTCAACTTCTGCAACTTCAACGTAATAGTCTTTGTTGCGCTCAAAGCTGTATGCAATCCATGACGCCAAAATACCAACACCGCTAGCGATTACCATCCACCAGATGTGCCATACAAATGCAAAACCGAGTGTTAATGCAAATGCGCTGATTACGACTCCTGCCCAAGTATTCTTAGGCATATGAATGCGTTTGTAACGTTCAGGCGCTATGTACGCTAAACCGTTCTCTTTTGCATAGTGGTGCTCATCACGATCGTGAATCTTAGGAAGCGTCGCAAAATTGTAGAACGCTGGTGGGGAAGAAGTTGCCCACTCAAGCGTACGCCCATCCCAAGGGTCACCAGTAAGATCAAGGTTCTTCTTACGATCACGAATACTTACGTAAACTTGGTAGAACTGAGTCGCAATGCCAGATGCGATGATGAATACACCAACTGCTGAAATCCAAAGTAACGGTGCCCACTCAGGGTTATCAGCAACATTCAAGCGGCGTGTCATACCACTGAAACCTAAAACGTAAATTGGCATGAAGGTTACGAAGAAACCTACAGTCCAAAGAACACAAGAAAGTTTGCCTAGTTTCTCATCTAGCTTGAACCCCGTTGCTTTCGGGAACCAGTAAGTGAAGCCTGCAAAGTAACCAAATAGCGCACCACCGATAATCACGTTATGGAAGTGAGCGATAACGAATAAGCTGTTGTGAAGTACGAAGTTTGCTGCTGGAACGGCAAGCATAACACCCGTCATACCACCAATTGTGAAGGTAATTAGGAACGCAATTGTCCACCACATGCTTGCTGTAAACTCAACGCGACCCTTGTACATAGTAAATAGCCAGTTGAATATCTTAACCCCGGTCGGAATTGAAATAATCATCGTAGCAATACCGAAGAAAGCGTTAACACTTGCCCCAGCTCCCATGGTGAAGAAGTGGTGTAGCCATACCACGAATGAGAGAATCATGATAACAGCGGTTGCCCACACAAGTGAGGTATAGCCGAATAGACGTTTACGTGAGAATGTCGCTGTGATTTCTGAGAAGATACCGAAAGCAGGTAAAATCAGAATGTAAACTTCAGGGTGACCCCATGCCCAGATAAGGTTAACGTACATCATTACATTACCGCCCATATCTGTTGTAAAGAAATGGGTGTCAATGTAACGGTCAAGTGTTAGAAGCGTTAACGTTACTGTTAGGATTGGGAAAGCCAAAACAATCAGTGCGTTTGCACATAGTGATGTCCATGTAAACACAGGCATTTGCATCAGTTTCATACCTGGTGCACGCATACGAATAATGGTCACAACAAAGTTAACACCAGTCAGTAGGGTACCGATACCAGAGATCTGGAGCGCCCAAAGCCAGTAGTCGACACCTACCCAAGGGCTGTACTCCATACCAGATAACGGCGGGTATGCAAGCCAACCTGTTGCAGCAAATTCACCGATAAATAGTGACATGTTGATCAGAATTGCACCAACAACAAATAGCCAGAAGCTCAAAGAGTTCAAGAATGGGAAGGCTACGTCACGTGCACCAATTTGAAGTGGAACGATGATGTTCATGAGGCCAACCACGAATGGCATGGCAACGAAGAAAATCATGATTACACCATGAGCACTGAAGATTTGGTCGTAGTGCTCTGGAGGTAGATAACCGGTTCCATTGATGGTTGCTGCTGCTTGTTGAGTACGCATCATAAAGGCGTCAGCAAAACCACGGAAAAGCATCACTGCCGCGACAATGATGTACATGATACCGATTTTCTTGTGGTCGACGGAGGTAAACCATTGCTCCCACAAATACTTCCACTTACCGTAGTAAGTGATTGCAGCTACAAGTGCTAGTCCACCAAGAAGGGCGCCTAGCATAACGGGTAATATGACTGGGTCTGTAAATGGAATTACATCCCAATTTAGTTTGCCGAAGATAGGATCCGGATCGGCGTACACATCGCCTTTATAAGCCATTTTGGACTCCCGCGTGTTTTTCAATAATATCTTTGAATCGAAGAGGATCGACAGAAGCAAAATAAGTCACAGGATGAGCTGTTTTAATTTGCTCTTTAGCATTTGCTGTTAACACCTCGTAGCTGCTGTCGTTTAATACTTTGTCGGATGCTTTTACTTTTCGAACCCATTGGTCAAAGTCAGCATTGTCAACTGCGTGTGCTTTGAACTTCATGTTGGTAAAACCAAAGCCGCTATAGTTCGCAGAAATACCACGGTAAACGCCTTTTTCTTCTGCCATAAGGTGAAGTCTATTTTCCATACCAGCCATTGCATATACCTGACTACCAAGTTGTGGAATGAAGAATGAATTCATCGTAGTGTCAGATGTAACTAAGAATCTAACTGGGCGGTTAACAGGTAGTGCAATCTCATTAACTGTTGCGATTTGCTGTTCAGGGTAGATAAACAGCCACTTCCAATTCATTGCAACAACCTGGATGGTTAACGGTTTTTCTTCTGATGCAATCTCTTTACGCGGGTCGAGAGAGTATGAGGTTTGATAAGTGATCCAACCAAGCGCAAGAATGATTAAGCAAGGCACAGCCCACACAACCACTTCGATTTTTGTGGAGTGCTCCCAGTTTGGTTTGTATTCAGCATCTTTATTGCTGTGGCGGTATTTGTAAGGGAAATACACGGACATCAGCAAAACAGGAACTATAATTATTGCCATCAAAAGTACTGATGTAATGATCAGCGAAGACTGGGCTTGACCAATCGAACCTTTTGAATCGAATAGAACCATGTTACTGCTAGTAAACAGAAACGTTAAGAGTGCTATTGATAGTATTGCAAGGATCGTTATCTCAACTTTCCTGCTACGTGTTGTCTTCATTTTTCCTCCCTAATTTTGTACTGCTACTAATTAATCCAGTAACAAAATCAGAAGACTGCTTTAAAAAAGTGTCAAATATTTATAGTTTGTAACTATTTAACGTTATAGAAATTTATTAGATTCCCAAGTGCATTTACGTGATGTGTAGAGTTGCAACCCCTCGCGGAGTAGACCAGAGTCATTTTCACCCTGATGTCTAACGTGATGCGCTGTAACTTGTAAATTCACGCCTGCGCTACTAACGTCGACTAAATAGTGCTCTCTTCCCTGTCAACCTTATTGAGCCAGCGAAACGCTTAGGACGTGGTGCGGTGATTGGAGTGAGTGAACATCATTGTGTTAAGGTGGTTTTGAGCAATGCCTCCTGTCTTAGTCTTAATCCAACTGAATTTAGTCGTCTATCAGACACAACCTTATTTATTCAATTACACATGACAAGATTAGGAGTTTTCGATGTTATTTCGTCACCAGCACTTACTCTCGGGGATTCTATTTGTTTCAATATCCACGACTAGGATTGTGATTTTATC
This sequence comes from Pseudoalteromonas sp. G5_S1_14_S5, assembly GCF_054968605.1. NCBI lineage: Bacteria > Pseudomonadati > Pseudomonadota > Gammaproteobacteria > Alteromonadales > Pseudoalteromonadaceae > Pseudoalteromonas > Pseudoalteromonas sp. G5_S1_14_S5. The sequence goes on from NZ_JBQKUM010000090.1 coordinate 7,686, forward strand.
TTGATGTAAAACGCGCCCGACTTCCTACCCCTTCATTCTGTGAGTTTATGGTCGTAATTTGCAGGTAAAGTAAAGCCGTGTAAAGCGCCAGTTGTATTTCGTTACAAAATAACGATACTCGTTACAAATACTAATGCTTTTAACGTCACATTGATTAATTTTGCTCGTTATTACGTGTTCTTACTGGCTTTAATCTTATTGGTCGCTAAGTGGTCAACTAAAATTGATCATGGCTTTAAGATCTTTCCAATTCCGCCTTTCAGACTCATTGAGTGTGATACCACTATTATATTGACGCGGCCTGAATTGGCTTTAGTAGCCTGTGATATCTCGTGTTATGTGATCTCTTGCTTAGTCAAAACTCCGATATCACGAAATTGCTATCCACTCTGTCTTGTAGCTTCCGAAGAATCGCTCCATTGGACTACTCTTCCAAGCGATTATCTCGCTGGCATAAGCTATGTTTGATTTGACCAGAAAGGGTTCCCAAACGGTGAGCCAGGTGACTTGCTTTAACTGTGTCTAACGCCAAAACTAGAAGGGTTCAATAGTGTAATTAAATCATTGAAAATAAAGTAATTAATTTAAAATATTACGTTAACAGTGTGGGCTTTTTGTTTCTGTTGATAAAAGAGTTTTGTTGACAAGTGATGGGTGAAAAACATTCAACTTTTTCCGATTGAAATTGCGCAATCGATAGCGCGTAAACAAATTTATACAGGGTGTTTTAAATATAAAACACAAAATAAATTGCGTTCTTTTTAAATTAGTGATTGAAACTGGCGTTTTTACTAGTTAAGTTACAGGGAACAAGAAGATATGTGCTGATGGAAAGTTACGTGAGATAACGTAAATTCAGCTCAAGGACAGATATAGGAAGAAGTAAGCAATGTTCCAGACTGATGATGTAAGAATTAACAAAGTAAAAGAGTTATTACCCCCTGTTGCTGTTTTAGAAAAGTTTCCAGCGACAGAAGTTGCTTCTTCTACAACCTTTGAGAGCCGTAAAGCAATTCACAATATTCTAGAAGACAACGATGACCGCCTGCTGGTTATTGTTGGTCCATGTTCTATTCATGATCCAGAAGCGGCTCTTGAATACGGTAAGCGTTTGAAAGTAATACGTGACGAACTAGGCGATAAGCTTGAAATCGTAATGCGTGTTTACTTTGAAAAGCCACGTACTACCGTTGGCTGGAAAGGCCTGATCAATGACCCGTACATGGATGATACATTCAAGCTAAACGACGGTCTGCGTCTTGGACGTAAGCTATTACTTGATTTAACAGACATGGGTATGCCGACAGCAAGTGAATTCCTAGACATGATCACGCCTCAATACGTAGCAGACTTAATTAGCTGGGGGGCAATTGGCGCACGTACTACGGAATCTCAAGTCCACCGTGAGCTAGCATCTGGTCTTTCATGCCCTGTTGGTTTCAAGAATGGTACTGATGGAAACATCAAGATCGCAACAGACGCAATCCGTTCTGCAAGTGCTTCTCACCACTTCTTGTCTGTAACTAAATACGGCCATTCCGCTATCGTTGAAACGGCTGGTAACCCTGATTGTCATATCATCCTACGTGGTGGTAAAGAGCCAAACTACAGTGCAGAGCACGTTAGTAAGATCAAGCAAGAGCTTGAGGCTTCAGGCCTACCACAGAAAGTAATGATCGACTTCAGCCACGCAAACAGCTCTAAGCAATTCAAACGCCAACTGAACGTAGCGGATGACGTGAGCGCACAGATCTCTGGCGGTGACAAAGCTATCTTTGGTGTGATGATCGAATCTCATCTAGTTGAAGGTCGCCAGGATTTGGTTGACGGCAAAGCTCCAACATACGGCCAGTCAATTACTGATGCTTGTATTGGTTGGGAAGATACTGAAACAGTACTTCGTCAACTGGCAGATGCAGTTGAAGCTCGTCGTAACAAGTAAGTTAGTGACTTTAACTTGTCTCTAGAACGACTTAGACAATTAAAGCCCTTATTCGCTTTCGTGAGTAAGGGTTTTTTTGATGTTAATAGGAAGCTGTCAGTATCTCTAAACAAGCAAAGATAATAGTTCGTCGACTTTACGTGACAATAGAGCTTTATCTCGCTTGGTTTCTACGTTAAGCCGGATTAGTGGCTCAGTATTTGACTTCCTTAAGTTAAAGCGCCAATTACCCATATCCATGCTAATACCGTCGGTATGATCTATGTTTACAGCACGCTGTTGATAGCATGAAAGTACACGAACGATAGCTTGTTCTGGCTCTGCCACCTTGCGATTGATCTCTCCAGAAGAGGGGAATCTTTCTATGCTAGATCCGATAAGTTGATGAAGAGATTGTTGAGTTTTACTAATCAATTCAACGACGAGTAGCCAAGGGATCATCCCTGAGTCGCAATATCCAAAATCACGGAAGTAGTGATGTGCGCTCATTTCTCCACCGTAGACAGCGTTGAGCTTTCGCATTTTCTCTTTGATCAAAGCATGTCCAGCTTTTACGCCCACTGCATTGCCACCTAGTCTCTCGGCAACCTCTATTGTATTCCATGTCATGCGCATGTCGTGTAGTACAGTTGCATTGGATTCCTTTAGCAAGAAGGCTTCGGTTAGCAGACCGACGATGTAGTAACCCTCAATGTAATTACCTTTCTCATCAAAGAAGAAACAACGATCAAAATCACCATCCCAAGCAATACCAAGGTCTGCGGAGTGCTCTAAAACGGCATCGCGGGTAGCAGTTTGGTTTTCTTTTAGTAAAGGGTTAGGGATGCCATTTGGGTACATCCCATCAGGAATGTGATGAACCTTGATTAAGGAGATTGGAGCATTCAGTTCATTGAATTTAGTCTCTAAGGCATCAATGACATGCCCAGCAACGCCGTTTCCCGCGTTAACCACAATCTTCATCGATGAAAGATTTGATGGCCTTATGTAAGAGAGTAGGTGATCCACATAAGGAGAGAGAATACTGGTCGTTCTAACGAAATTATCGGCTTGTTCATGGCTGATCGGTTGTTCGCTGATTCTCTCATGCTCAAGAGCTTCAATGCGCTGTTTAATTGCATCTAACCCATTGTTTTTACAAATTGGATTGGCGTCTAGACCGACTAACTTCATGCCATTGTAATTGATTGGATTGTGGCTTGCCGTAATCTGGACTCCGCCAATGGCTTGTAGGTGGCGAGTTGCAAAGTAGACTTCTTCTGTGCCTGTCATACCGAGTTCTACCACGGTGATCCCTGATTCGATCAAACCCTTGGTCATCGATTTCTGTAGTGCCAGTGAGGTTTGACGGTTATCACGGCCAATGACTACTTGAGCCAGCTCCCCCAATGATGTTTTAGATGCCTGTGCAAGGACATATTCGCCAAATGCACGACCAAGCAGGTAGGCAAGGCGCTCATCGATCTGCTCACCAATGATGCCGCGGATATCGTTATTTTTGAAGCAGCTGAGGTCTAAATTCGGTTTCATTCTATCGTCGCTGCTTTAGTTCGGTTTGTTGAATTGAGGAGAGCTAGATTGTTTGCTCCGCCCGTAACTATCTTGGTATCGAATAATGTCGTCTTCACTCAAATGGCTACCGGTTTGTACTTCGATCATTTCGAGTGGAGTGTCACCTGGATTTTCTAGGCTGTGTATGTGTCCTAGCGGGATATAAGTGGATTGGTCTTCTTCTACGAGATAGGTTTTCTCATCATTGGTCACCTTCGCAACACCTGCTACAACAACCCAGTGCTCTGCTCTGTGGTGATGCATCTGCAGCGATAACTTGTGATCGGGTTTTACAGTGATACGTTTAACCTTGTCGCGTTTGCCTAGGTCAATTACATCGTATTTACCCCAAGGTCTAAACACTTCGCGGTGATGAACATGTTCTGTGCGCTCGGCTTGATTCAGTTGGCTGACAATCGATTTCACGCCTTGCACTTTGTCTTTGTTCGCGACGAGTATGGCGTCTTTTGTTTCGACAATAATAAGGTTCTCAACACCTACAGTCGCAACCAGCTTGTTTTCAGCGTGGATATAGTTGTATTGAGAATCGACAGTTAACACATCGCCTTCAATCACATTGTTGTGTTCATCTTTATCACTGACATCCCAGATTGCAGACCATGAACCAATATCATTCCAACCAACATCCATTGGAATCACCGCAGCATCCGACGTTTTTTCCATCACGGCATAGTCGATAGAGTCGCTTGGGCTGCTTTTGAATGCTTCTGCGTTAATACGGATAAAGTCGAGGTCGGTATTTTGTTTTTCGAGCGAGCGTCTACAGGCCTCAAGGATCTGTGGGTGATGTTTTGCCAGTTCTTCTAAGTAACGTGATGCTTTAAACATAAACATGCCGCTATTCCAGAGGTATTGCCCCGAATTAACGTATTGTTCTGCGATGGCTAGGTCGGGTTTTTCAACGAAACATTCAATGGCAAAAGCATGATGGGAGAGTGGTTCTCCTTGTTTTATATAACCATAACCAGTTTCTGGAGCGTTTGGAGTAATACCAAAAGTAACCAGTTTACCTTGTTTTGCGTATTCAACGCCTCTTGCCACCGTTTGCTGAAATTCAGCTGTTTTAGCGATGTGATGATCAGCGGGCAGTACCAATAATATTGGATCTGACTCATTTTTTTGGTTACAGCTTGTGTGATTTAAAGCCTGTAATGCAGCGAGTGCGATGGCGGGAGCTGTGTTTCTTCCGACAGGTTCTAGCAAAATACCACTGTGTGCTATGTTAGCCGATCGAGCTTGTTCTGCAGCAATGAAGCGGTGCTCTTCATTACAGATAATGAACGGAGCAGCGCATTCTGCGTTACTTAAGTTCGCTTCAAGACCTTGAAGGCGTATAAGGGTTTGCTGAAGCATCGATTGTTCGCCAGCAATATTGAGGAACTGCTTAGGATAAAGCTCGCGAGACAAGGGCCACAGGCGGCTACCAGAGCCGCCTGCTAGAATGACAGGTAAAATCATAGCGTGGTACAGGGTGCATTAAAATTCTGGCGCCATGTTACCACGCTTCACACTTTTTAATTATCGTTAAGCGACTTACTTGCCGATAAACAGTAGAGCCGATGTGCTATCGAGGCCCTTCTGCGCTAGGAAGTGCCATATCCTGAACTTCACTCAAACCTTGTGGATCGATTTTTAGTGTTTGTGTTGGGAAAGCGATATCTGCATTGTGCTTGTGAATGATGGCTAGCACCTGCAGTAGCACATCTTGTTTTACTTCATGATATCTCACCCAGTTGACGGTCTTAGTAAAGGTGTAGATAAAAAAGTTCAGCGTTGATGGGCCAAACTTATCGAAGTTCACGATGAGCGTCTGCTTAGCATCGATGTCTGGGTGCGTTTCAAGCATGGCTTTTACGTCATTCACGATAACAGCTAACTTGCTCGCGTCTTCGTAACGAAGCCCAAAGGTTTCATTAATTCGGCGGTTTAGCATTCGTGATGGGTTTTCCACCACAATGTTACTGAATACCGAGTTTGGCACGTATAGTGGACGCTTATCGAATGTGCGAATAATGGTCATACGCCAACCGATACGCTCGACGGTGCCTTCGATTTGACGATCAGGAGAGCGAATCCAATTACCGACTTTAAAAGGTCGGTCGAAGTAGATCATCATGCCACCAAAGAAGTTTGAGAGTAGATCTTTTGCTGCCAAACCAACAATCAACCCCCCCACACCACCAAAGGTCAGTAAGCCTGAGAGGCTAAGCCCAAACGACTGCATGACCGTCATGCCGCCCATGGCCATAAAGAACAGACGAGCTACTTTTGCAACCGCCTGTACTGTAGTTTCATCCCTGTTTTTCTGCTCTAGAACGTACGTTTCAGTATTGGTGATCATTCGTAAGGTAAACCAAACGAAGGTACATATGATCAATATTTGCTTGAGTGTTTTTAACCAGTTGATTTCATTTCCGAATTGGTCTTGGAGAATCAATCCTATAGAGACCGTCGCCGGCCAACACCAAAGTAACGTACTGACCGGAGTTTTCAGTGCTTTTAGTAGCAGATCATCCCATTGAAAACGGGTTTTTAGTGCCAGAATTTCTAAGCGATTGTGGATAATTCGCCAAGCTACCCAAGCGAGAAAACTCGCAATAGTGATGAATAGGACACTGTTAGCCCAATCACTATGGCTCTGGTTAATGTAGGTTTGTACTTGGGTTAAGAATTCGTTCATTGTGTGTGCTGCCGCAGAAATTATGAATTGGAAATTAGCAGAAACTCGAGTTGTTATCTACCCTTATAAATCAATCGATTATGACAATAGTATAACCTTATTATTGCAAAATTGACTTTTTTGAGACAGAAACTAATTTAGGTTTGACTATCCCGTGTTACTAAAATATCTAAACAGGATTTCAAAAGAGCGACAAACAATATGCAGTGATCGGTTTAGGGCGTTTTGGTTTATTTGTGTGTAAAGAACTTCAAAGTTCTGTTGCGCAGGTATGAGCCGTCGATATTGATGAAGAGTCAGTGAAAAAAGCCGCGTCCATGTTTCACAAGCGATTGTTGCTAACTGTACGATTCTTGACATTCCTACGCTAGAAAAAGCATGTTGTGATGTTTAAATGTACTGTCACATCGCAGGCGGTAACCAATTCATTGACCATTATCGTGGTCAGTGGGGCGTTATTAACAACGGTAATGTTTTTGTTAATGCTTACCGAAAAAGCTGCATTTAACCGAGTCATGTTCGAGGTCATTTCTGCCTTTGCAACCGTAGGATTGAAGGCTGAGTTAACCGCAAATCGAACCGAACCTGACAAATACATTATGATTGTTGTGATGGTTATTGGCCGTATCGGACCTTTGACGTTGGCGTATATGTTAGCTCGCCCAGAGCCTTCACTGCTCAAGTATCCAGAAGACACGGTTCTAACAGGCTAGCCTGTTAATGAATTAGAAAAATTAAGCCAGCGTTATGCTGGCTTTGTTTTTATAGGTGTAGCGTTAACTGCTGAGCGTTTAGCCCTCAAACATCTCAACGTATTCTTCATATCCTTCTTCAACCAGTTTATCTGCTGGGATAAAGCGCATCGCCGCTGAGTTCATGCAGTAACGTAAGCCCGTTGGTTTAGGACCATCTTTGAAGACATGACCTAAGTGAGAATCACCAAATTGGCTACGAACTTCTGTGCGTGGGTACAGCAATTTGTAGTCTGTGGTTGTCACTACATAAGCTTCATTGATTGGCTGGGTAAAGCTCGGCCAGCCCGTACCAGATTTGTATTTGTCTTTTGACGAAAACAAAGGTTCACCGGTAACGATATCAACATAAATGCCTTCTTCTTTGTTATCCCAATATTTGTTGTCAAATGGGCGCTCAGTCGCGTCTTCTTGCGTTACATCGTATTGAAGTGCTGTAAGCTTCGCTTTGATCTCCGCATCAGACGGTTTTACGTATGTTTTAGCATTCGCTGTCGCATTTTTACTGTCGATGATATGACGTAGAGTTTTAGGGTTGTCCTTTCTATCGTCACCGAAGATGTCATCTAAATACTGATCACGACCTGAAGCGTAGCGGTAGTAGTTATAACGAACCTTACTCTTTTTGTAATAATCTTGATGGTAATCTTCTGCTGGCCAGAACTTCTCAAATTTGATCAGTTCTGTTTTTAGTGGTGCACCAAAGATTTGAGCCCTGTCGATCTCCATCATAAAGTTCTGAGCAACGTCCTTTTGCTCTTGGTTATGATAGAAAATGGCAGGTCTATATTGCGGACCACGGTCTACGAATGACCCTTTGTTATCGGTTGGATCGATATGTCGGAAGAATTGGTCAAGAACCTGTTCATAGCTAACAACATCAGGGTTATAGGTCACGTTGATCACTTCGATGTGACCAGACTTACCTGAAGAAACTTGTTTGTAGGTTGGGTTTGCTAGCTCGCCACCAGAATAGCCAGAGACAACGTCTGTTACGCCTTTTAGTTTCTCTAGATCAGACTCTGTACACCAAAAACACCCCCCCGCGAGTGTCGCGATTTCACTTTTCCCTGAACTAGCCGTTTTATCCATTGTATTGGCAGTGCCAGTTTGGCTGACAAACAACGAAATCAGTGGTAGTGCAACCACGAGTGATACCAATATTTTAGATAATTTATTCATAGATACCTCATCTTGACGTTCTTTTTCATTCGATTTTGAATGTACGAATAGAGACAGGTTTTAGATGGAAAAAATTGCACCATCCATAAAAAAATATGTGTTAGAGAAAATCTTGCTCATGAATGCCGCCAGTAGTAGGGTGTTGGTACTAACAATAAATAACAGACAAGTGATGACGGTTATCGGTCATCTAAGGATCAGCATGCAAGCAGAAGTTAAATGGGTCGAAGGTTTTAGTTTCTTGGGTCAATCTCAATCAGGCCACTCTATTGTTATGGATGGCAGCGGTGGTGCAACGGCACCAAGCCCGATGGAAATGGTTCTCATGGCCGCTGGTGGTTGTAGCTCTGTTGATGTGGTAGATGGATTGAAATCTGCTGGTCAAAACATTACTGGTTGTAAAGCAAAGCTTGAAACTACACGTCGTGAAACCGCGCCAAAAATCTTTACTGCGATTAACATTCACTTTGAAGTTTCAGGTGACAACCTTGCTCCTGAGTTGATTGCAAAAGTATGCGCTGATTCATTGGAGAAGTACTGTTCAGTGTGCCTAATGCTAGGAACTGGTGTCGAAATGACGCACAGCTGGGAAATTATCTAGTCTTCTGATTGTAGAGCTTGAGGTTGGTTGTAGGGCGTTATTTTCGACTTACGGCTCAGAGCAAGCGACAGTTAAAGAAAAGGGCGGAGCACTGCGAGTACTTCGCCCTTGTTTATTTCGGATAATGTTGAGGGCTATTATTCAGCCGTCTCTACGACAGTTTCTTCAACTTGGATTTTTTCCTGGTACTCAAAGCTTGGAATTGTCGCTTCAACACGACGGTTTTGCGCACGACCTTCAACCGTATCGTTTGATGCTATTGGGTTCTCTTCCCCTTCACCAGAAGCGGTAATACGGCTTGAATCAATGCCTTGCTCTTCGATGTATGCTGCTACTGCTGCCGCACGTTTCTTAGAGATCATCATATTGTACTCAGCAGCACCTGTTGAATCGGTGTGACCAACAATGTTAACGGTAGACTGAGGATATGTTTGTAAGACCTCCACAATTGGTAGTATTGCTGCTTTACCTTCTTCAGAAAGCCCTGTGCTGTTAGTCGCAAATGTACCTTGAGAGAAGCTCTCAGTTTGTACTTTGGTAACTACAACCTCAGCTTCCTCTTCAATAACCACCGTTTCTGGCTCTGTGATTGGTTCAGATGGGGGTTGAGTTGCTGCTGCCGCTGTAGCAGTACCAGTGCCAAAACTGTAACTTATGCCTATAGATAGGAGATTTGAGTTTAGATTTTGTACAAATTTGTCGTCGAAATCATCAAAATATTGGTATTCAAGACGAAGCGCCCAATCAGGAGATAATTGCTTTTCTAGACCAATACCAGCCGATAAAACAACATCATCTTCACCACCGTGTGAAATATAAGCAGGGCCTGCTTTGAAAAACACGTCAAATTCTTGTTGTACTGGTAGGCGGTACATCGGTGTAAGTGATATTGCGATTACAGGGTCACTGAATGTGGCTGTTATTCCATTTTTTGAAAAGCTCGTCTTGTAGTTACCTAAGAAGTCGGTACTAAGTTCGATGCCAAGTCTCTCATTAAGTCTGTATCCAGAATAGATGCCTGCACCGATAGCATCATCATTACACTTTTCACCGCTAACGCACGCGCTGTCTAGCCACCCCATCCCGACTTTCGCACCAACATAAGTGGTTGCAGAGATTGACGGGGCAGCAGCAAAGCCTGAAGCTGCAATGACGGCGCACATAATCTTTGAGAGTTTTTTCATAATCTTATCCTTGGATTAACTCTTATTGTTATCTGAATCAGCCCTTTAAAACAATTTCTTACTGATAGGCACACTGCAAATTTAAATAAATCAAGGCATTGATTCAGTTCGAATATATATTGGAACTGTTAATATATTGTTAGTATGATTGCTTATGGGAGTCAATAAAGTTGTTAAGATTTATATATTCAAAG
>NZ_JBQKUM010000091.1:0-17256 GCF_054968605.1 Pseudoalteromonas sp. G5_S1_14_S5
GAATTATTAAGGGTTGGCGTTTTGCGTCAATCCTTTTTTATGTCCGTCAGTCTAGGGAGTGACGGCCAAAGTGGTCCTAGTATCACTTCCTCTAGTTTCATTCAGTAACTCAAACCTCCCCATCATCCCAAAGAATGAGGGATGAACGAGTTGCGGGTCGCTTACTTTCAAAGCTCTAAATAGCAGACACAAAAAAGCGGAGCCAAATGGCTCCGCTTTTATCGATAGAATGCAAAAAGAATTACTTCTTAGCAAGCTTCTCTTTAATACGAGCAGACTTACCAGAACGCTCACGTAGGTAGTACAACTTGGCACGACGTACTGCACCACGGCGTTTAACTTCGATGCTATCAACCATTGGAGAGTGAGTTTGGAACGCACGCTCTACACCTTCACCGTTCGAGATCTTACGAACTGTGAATGCAGAGTGAAGACCACGGTTACGAATAGCGATTACTACGCCTTCGAAAGCCTGTAGACGCTCACGGTCACCTTCTTTTACCTTAACCTGAACGACAACAGTGTCACCTGGTGCGAATTTAGGAAGGTCTGATTTTAGTTGCTCTTCTTCAAGAGCTTTAATGATGTTGCTCATTTGTATAAATTCCTAGAATAAACTGATACTAAATTTAATAGGTTACTGCTTGCTTTTCGTTAAGAGCGTTGCTCTTTAATGAATTCAGCCAGTAATTGTTCCTGTTCGTCAGTCAGAGCTAGGTTTTCCAGGAGTTCTGGTCTTCTTAGCCAAGTTCGGCCCAACGATTGTTTTAACCGCCAGCGACGAATGTCCTTATGGTTTCCAGACTTGAGTACCGAAGGCACCTCTTTATCGTCTAGCACCTCAGGGCGCGTATAGTGAGGGCAATCTAGCAAACCATTTGCAAAAGAGTCTTCTTCTGCTGATGCGAAATCTCCCAGTACACCCGGTACAAACCGAGATACTGAATCAATCAGCGTCATGGCTGGCAGTTCACCACCCGTCATCACAAAATCCCCAATCGACCATTCTTCGTCGACTTCAGATTGAATGATGCGCTCATCTACCCCTTCGTAGCGACCACAAATAAGAAGTAAATTCTTGTTTGTTGCCAGCTCTTCAACACCTTTTTGGTCGAGTTTACGACCTTGAGGTGAAAGATAGATAACTTTCGTCTTTCCCGGTGATGCTTGTTTGGCAGTTTGGATAGCGTCGCGCAAAGGCTGAACCATCATTAACATGCCAGGACCACCACCGTAAGGTCTGTCATCAACAGTGCGATGTTTATCATGAGTGAAATCGCGAGGATTCCATGTCTCAATAGATAAAAGACCTTTCTTTACCGCTTGACCCGTTACTCCAAAATCAGTAACTGAACGGAACATTTCAGGAAATAGGCTAATTACGCCAACCCACATGTGTTCTCTCGCTCTATGATTTTAAAGTTAGAATCCAGGATCCCAGTCAACTTCGATCCGTTGAGCTTCGCGATCAACTTTCTTGATCACTTGCTCTTCAAGGTACGGTACTAACCGTTCCTTTTGTCCGAAAGCATCCTTAAGATTTGCTTTGATTACTAGAACATCGTTTGAGCCAGTTTCTAGCATGTCGGTAACGACACCTAAATCGTAACCTTTAGTGGTTACTACTTGCATACCAAACAATTCACGCCAGTAGAATTCCTCTTCTGACAATTCAGGTAATGAAGCAGGGTCTATAGCAATTTCAAAGTTAGTCAGTAGATGAGCGTCCTCGCGAACCTCAAAACCTTCTAGCTTACACACCATACCTTTGTTATGGCGCTTCCAGCTTTCTACTTTGAATTCAACCCACTTCCCCTTTTGGTTAACGTACCAAGGAGAGTAATCAAATATGCTTTCAGCGTTGTCTGTGTAGGAAAAAACTTTAAGCCAGCCACGAATGCCATAGGTAGCACCAAACTTGCCCATAACAATTTTTTCGTCTTGCTTGCTCATCGTTTCTTTACCCTTCATCGACATAAGCTATTTCTCTTTAAAAAAGAATTAAGCCGCTTTTTGAGCGTCTTTAACTAGCTTAGCTACACGATCAGATAGAGATGCGCCTTGACCAACCCAGTGGTTAACGCGATCTAGGTCTAGACGTAGACCTTCTTCTTGACCTTGAGCAGTAGGGTTAAAGAAACCTACTTTCTCGATGAAACGGCCAGTTGCAGCGTTACGGCTATCCGCAACTACGATTTGATAGAATGGACGCTTCTTAGCGCCGTGACGTGCCAAACGAATGGTTACCATGTCGTCCTCTTTGCTTTCTTAATAAAATAATTAACCCCAATAACCATTTATCGCTAAACAGCTTGGGGTCTCGTGCCAAATTAAAGCCCCGGAATTTTACTCTTATTCCGGGGCAATGCAAGGGGTTTAGCTATTTTTTCACCAACATAGTGTCTATATTCTTTCTGTGACACAGATAACACTATGAAAAGTAAAGGTGCTATAGGTTACGTTAGGCGATTATCGGCCGAACGGGTTGAAGCCGCCGCCCATACCACCCATGCCGCCCATCATACCTTGCATGTTACGCATCATGCCTTTCATGCCACCTTTCTGCATTTTCTTCATCATCTTCTGCATTTGGGTGAATTGCTTAAGCATGCGGTTTACATCTTGTACTTGTGTACCAGAACCAGCGGCAATACGTTTTTTACGCGAGCCTTTAATTAGCTCAGGACGTTGACGCTCTTTCATGGTCATAGAGTTGATGATAGCTTCCATCTGCTTGAACATCTTGTCATCAACTTTATCTTTCACATTGTCTGGTAGTTGAGACATGCCTGGAAGCTTATCCATCATGCCCATCATGCCGCCCATGTTTTGCATCTGACCTAGTTGTTCACGGAAGTCTTCAAGGTCAAAACCTTTTTTCTCTTTGAACTTCTTAGCCAGTTTCTCTGCTTTCTCGGTATCAACGTTTTTCTGTAGGTCTTCAATAAGTGACAGAACGTCACCCATACCTAAGATACGAGAAGCCACACGATCAGGGTGGAATGGTTCTAGTGCGTCAGTTTTCTCACCAACACCTAAGAATTTGATTGGCTTACCTGTGATATGACGAACAGACAGCGCTGCACCACCACGCGCATCACCATCTACTTTCGTTAAGATAACACCGGTTAGTGGAAGCGCATCGCCAAAGGCTTTTGCCGTATTCGCCGCATCTTGACCTGTCATAGCATCAACAACGAATAGAGTTTCAACTGGGTTGATTGCAGTATGAAGCTCTTGGATCTCGCCCATCATCTCTTCATCAATCGCCAAACGACCTGCGGTATCGACAAGTAGCACGTCGTAGAATTTCTTCTTCGCGTGGTCGATTGCAGCGTTAACGATATCAATAGGCTTCTGGTCAGCCGAAGATGGGAAGAAGTCAACACCAACATCGCTAGCTAACGTTTCAAGTTGTTTGATCGCCGCAGGACGGTAAACGTCGGCAGACACAACCAATACTTTCTTCTTGTCACGCTCTGTCAGCAACTTAGATAGCTTACCTACCGATGTGGTTTTACCCGCACCTTGTAGACCAGCCATTAAGATAACTGCTGGCGGTTGCGCTGCTAGGTTAAGAGCTTCGTTAGACTCACCCATTACAGCTTCAAGTTCAGCTTGAACGATCTTAATGAATTCTTGGCCAGGTGTTAGAGATTTAGAAACCTCAACACCCACAGCGCCTTCTTTTACGCGCTTAACAAAATCGCGAACAACTGGCAGTGCCACGTCAGCTTCAAGAAGCGCCATACGGACTTCTCGTAGCGTATCTTTAATATTGTCTTCGGTCAGACGACCTTTACCGCTGATATTCTTCAGCGTTTTGGATAGACGATCCGTTAAATTATCAAACATAGTTTTCTCTTCGCTCAATCCTGCGACTATTAAGTTGAGTATACATTAGCGTGGATTAGAGTCATACCCGTTGTAGAGCGTTAATCATCCACGCTTGTGATGTGAGACGGTGTTCACTTGGAATTGAGTGAGGTTCACCATAGCCCCAAAGAGCGATGCAAGGTATAATTCACCAATTAGTAATCATTTTAATGGATACCATGGACAGTCTTATTGCGATCGCAGCAGCCTTTCTTTATACAATGGCGATTTCCACGATCATTCCAGGTCTCGTGCACCAAACAGGAATCCGTGTAAAAACGGTGTTTATCAGCGCATTACTTGCTCTAGCTTTCCATGCTTGGTTGCTTGGCGATTTAATCTTTAATGCCAGTGGTCAAAACCTCAGTATCTTAAACGTTGCTTCACTGATCAGTTTAATCATTTCTCTAGTGATGAGCGGTGCTATGCTCAAAACCAGACTGTGGTTCATTCTTCCTGTGGTTTATAGCTTCGCAGCACTGAACTTGATGGCGGCAACTTTTCTTCCAAGTACCTTTATCAAACATTTAGAGAATGATCCAAAACTGCTGATGCACATCTCTTTGGCGCTGTTCTCTTATGCGACGCTCACTATTGGAGCTCTATACGCACTGCAACTTGCGTGGCTAGATCACAAACTTAAAAAGAAGAAAGCACTGGTTATCAACCCTAACCTACCTCCATTAATGATGGTTGAAAGACAGCTTTTCAAGATAATCCTAATAGGTAATGGCCTATTAACGGGTACCTTGTTGACTGGCTTCATCTTCGTACAAGACATGTTTGCTCAAGGTAAAGCACACAAAGCCGTGTTGTCTTTTATTGCTTGGGTTATCTACTCCATTCTTCTGTGGGGTCATTACCAAAAAGGTTGGCGTGGTCAGAAGGTAACTTGGTTCGCCCTTGCAGGTGCTAGCATGCTCACATTAGCCTACTTCGGTAGCCGCTTCGTTCAGGAAATCATTTTGAGATAACACCCAAAATAAAGGCAAGGTCACGCATACCTGCCTTTAAAATATTGAGTCAGATAGATTCAATTGACATCTCGACCATGTTCGGTCATAAATTAATAAAGATACACAAATAGGAAAAGAATAGTTTTGGACGACATATCAACGGGTATCTTATTTGCGCTACTCGCGTGTCTCATTGTAATTTCTGGTTATTTCTCTGGTTCCGAAACGGGCATGATGTCCTTGAACCGCTACCGTTTAAAGCACTTGGCCAATACGGGTCATAAAGGTGCAAAGCGCGTAGAAAAACTTCTGAACCGCCCCGACAGGTTGATAGGCCTTATTCTCATCGGCAACAATCTTGTCAACATTCTCGCTTCTGCAATCGCAACCATTCTTGGTATGCGTATCTACGGGGACATAGGCGTGGCTGTCGCAACCGGTACCCTGACTCTCGTGATCCTCGTATTCGCTGAGGTCACACCAAAAACCATCGCTTCTCTGTTTCCTGAACGTGTCTCCTACGCTAGCAGCATCTTGCTAATGTTTCTGATGAAGGTACTGTCACCACTGGTGATATTAGTGAACTTCATTACCAATGGATTCATTCGTATTCTGGGTGTCAAAGCCAGTCACGACGCGACCGATCATTTGAGCTCTGAAGAGCTAAGAACCGTTGTAAATGAAGCGGGCAATCTAATACCTCAACGTCACCAAGATATGTTGGTGTCTATTCTAGATTTAGAGCACGTTACCGTGAACGATATCATGGTGCCTCGTAACGAGATTACCGGTATCGACATTAATGATGATTGGAAATCCATCGTTCGCCAGCTTACCCACTCCCCTCATGGCCGAGTTGTTCTTTATCGTGACCAAATTGATGAAGTAGTTGGCATGCTAAGGCTGCGCGAAGCGTATCGTTTGATGCTTGAAAAAAACGAATTCAACAAAGAGACTCTGCTGCGTGCCGCAGACGAAATCTACTTCATTCCTGAAGCAACCCCACTCAATATTCAGCTGCTAAAATTCCAACGCAACAAACAGCGCATCGGTCTAATCGTTGATGAGTACGGTGATATCAATGGCTTGGTAACATTAGAAGATATTCTAGAAGAAATTGTCGGTGAGTTTACCACTTCAATTGCGCCAAGTTTGTCTGATGAAATCACACCGCAGAGCGACGGCAGCTTCCTAATTGAAGGTAGTGCGAACATTCGTGATATCAACAAAGGTTTGCAGTGGGCTCTCCCAACCGATGGTCCTAGAACGTTAAATGGTTTGATACTAGAACATCTGGAAGACATTCCAGAGAGCCACCTAAGTGTTCAGGTTGCCAGTCATCCAATGGAGATTGTAGAGCTTGAAGAGAACCGCATTAAGCTAGTACGTGTGTTTCCACAGATCGTAAATGGATAACAGGTCCAGATAGTACTCAATCCTGACCGACTACATAAGGTATCAAAAGGCCCGGTTCAATGAACCGGGCCTTTTGATACCTTACTCATCGAGAATTAACTCTAATGATTAATCGACTTTAAGTTCTTTAAGCATCGACTCTGGCAGTACTAGCTCGTCGTTCTTGTTTACTGAGATACCAGCAGCGATGATGGCATTCGCGATCTCTTTCGCCTCGTCTAAAGAGTGCATTGCTGCTGTACCACACTGGTATTCGTTCAGCTCAGGGATCTTATTCTGGCTCTCAACTTTCAGCACGTCTTGCATTGCCGCTAACCAAGCATCAGCCACTTGCTGCTCTGAAGGCGTACCGATCAGGCTCATGTAGAAACCTGTACGACAGCCCATAGGTGAAATATCGATGATCTCTACGTCTGAAGCGTTCAGTTGAGCACGCATGAAACCAGCGTATAGATGCTCTAGAGTGTGGATACCTTTCTCAGATAGGATATCTTTGTTTGGTGCAGTAAAACGCAGGTCAAATACCGTGATGGTATCTCCCTTTGGAGTTTGCATTGTTTTCGCAACACGAACTGCCGGTGCGTTCATACGAGTGTGATCTACAGTAAAACTATCTAATAAAGGCATTGCTATTCTCCGTGACGGTTGGCTTTAGAAAAACCAACTCCGATTGTCTTCTAGTTCTTTGCGGCACTGTTTCAGTTGCCAGCCATAATCTTTTGCTTGCTGTTCGACTTTACGAGCCACCTTAATTAAAGATGGTTTGCTGTTATACGATTTGCGCTTATAACCACCACGACCTTCATGGTAAGCCAAGTACTGGTTATATGGATCCCACAGCGAGATACCGAGTTGACGACGCGTTTCGCTGGTGTACCAGCCTATAAACATCAGCGCATCATCAAAGTTGGTTCTTGAGCCACCATGGTTGGTCGCTTTTTGGAAATCTTCCCAAGCTGGGTCCTGAGCTTGAGCATAGCCATAAGCGCTGCTTACACGACCCCAAGGAATGAAACCAAGAATGTAATCTTTTGGTGGGCGCGCATCATGACGGAAGCTACTCTCTTGTTTTACAAAAGCCATCGCCACGTTGATGGGAGTGCCCCACTCTTCTTGCATATCTAAGGCATCTTCGTACCACGATGGATGCTCTCTGAAGATGCTACATAGGTTGTCTTGCTGTTTCGGTGGTGGTGTTGCACAACCAACCAAAAGGCTAGAGACAACACCGACAGTGACTACAGGTAACCATTTACTACTCGCACGAATAGGCTTACCTAATAAGGCTTGCTTCCTTTCCACCAACGTCTCGCTATGCTTTTAAATACGAAAAATAATCCGCTAAGAAGCTGTCAAAATCTTGAGTACTCGCTTCTTCACTTTGCTGCTGAGCAATCACAGAGCGTTGAACCTCTGCTTCCATCCATTCAGCTGAATACACTTTGTATTGGTGTGCTTTGTGTTGTTGTGCGTACGTTTTACCTAGCGCGCAGCCAACTTTACCTAAGCCACCTAACTTTTTAGTCTCTTCTAACAATTGGCCAGAAATGGTTAGCTCTGGGTTATCAATCCAAGCTTCAAGCGTATCGCAGGTTTCTTGGTAAGCTCGACCGCCTTGTTCAGCATCCATCATCTCAGCAATTGAGCGTAGATCTTTGAACACGCGCTTCGCCCAATCTTGCAGAGATAAGCGCTCACCGTAACAACCAATTTGCAGCTCTAGACCGACTTGACGACCTTCTAGGATCACCTTGTTCCAGTTGTCGCGCCAACATTCAAGCTCACAGTTATCCATCTCAGCAGAGTCAGTTAGAACACTCCAGGTTAGGAATAGATCTAAGAAGCGAACCTGTTGCTCCGTGATACCGATTGAGCTGAATGGGTTTACGTCTAGAGAGCGAACCTCGATGTACTCAACACCACCACGAGCCAGCGCTTCAGATGGTTTCTCGCCACTCTTCGCCACACGCTTAGGACGGATAGGTGCGTAAAGCTCATTCTCAATTTGCAATACGTTGCTATTAAGCTGACGGTATTCGCCCTCAACCTTAACGCCAATTTCAGCAAACTCTTCTGATGGAGTGCGAATCGCTTGATTCAAGCCCTCAAGGTACTGCTCTAGGCTATTAAAGCCAATCTTCAATACGCTTTGCGCGCTGTTAGTGTAACCAAGATCACTCAGACGAAGAGCCGTTGCTTTTGGTAGATACAGTGTCCCACCAACCTTTTCAAAAGGTAAATTCGTTTCTCTTCCTTTGATGAAAGATGAACACAATGCTGGTGAAGCACCGAAGAAGTATGGGATTAACCAACCAAAACGGTAGTAGTTACGAATCAAACCAAAGTAAGCATCTGATTTTGCGTCACTACGCTCTTGTTCTGTTTGTTCACCAAACAAGCTATCCCAGAAGCTTTCAGGGAAAGAAAAGTTAAAGTGAACGCCAGAGATAATCTGCATCAAGCTACCGTAACGGCGTTTTAGGCCCTCACGATATAACGTTTTCATTTTACCGTTGTTAGACGTGCCGTATTGCGCAAGCTGAATGTGGTCTTCGCTACCAACATAACAAGGCATAGAGAGCGGCCACAGTTTTTCACCGTCTAACTTGGTTTGTGTGAAATGATGAATATCAGACAACTGATTCAAAAGAGTAGGAACGTCGTTTGAAACAGGTGTAATAAATTCCAGTAGCGACTCAGAGAAATCGGTCGTTACCCACTCGTTCATTAACGCAGATCCTAAAGCCTTAGGGTGCGGCCCAGTAGCAAGGTGCCCATCTTCCGTGTAGCGCAATGTTTCCCTTTCAACACCACGACCAAATTGAGAGAAGGTCTTAGGGTTGGTTGCAACTTGCTTTAGTCGCGCAGCAAAATCAGTCAAAATTCAGTTCACTTATCTTATATCGTTCTGATTAGAACTATCATAAATTAGGTTGGAGGAGAAAAGTAGAGTCTCTTCCCTCCCCTTTAATGTGTACTCTAACGAATGATTTCAAGCTCTTCTATTGGAATATCTAACTTTTCTAATTGCGGGCGAAGCGAAGCCGCATCACCAACCACAATTATTTGATAATCATTCGGGTCGAACCATTTCTTCGATAGTTCATTCAATGTCTCTTTTGAGACCGTCTCAACTATCTGATTACGCTGTTGTAGGTAATCATCATCAAGGCTCAATGCAACAATATTACTTAACAACCCAGATTTCTGACTTGGCGTTTCGTATTTGAGTGCATCTTGTTGACCTACGGCAAGGCGCATAAATTTCACCTCTTCGTCAGTTAATCCACTTTGGCTAAACTCATTCAGTTCATTAATAAACTCTTGAATCGATGGCACTGTCGCGTTGGCTCTTACCTGTGCGTTAAATACTACTACCCCCGTTTCACGAGTACTGGCAAAGTAACCACTCGCACCATAAGTGTATGCTTTGTCTTCGCGTAGGTTCTGGTTGATGCGACTATTAAAGTTACCCGCTAGGTTAAAGTTAGCCAATTGACTCTTATACAACTCACCCGTAGCATCAAAAGGCAGACCTTTACGAACTAAGCGAACGATACTTTGTGGCGCACCCGGCTTATCAACTAAATACAAACGCTGCTCAGTTAGGTCTTTGACAATTTGTGGGCGTGTCAGCGGTGCCGCCTCGCCTTGCCACTCCTCAAAGAATTGTAGCTGCTTTCTAACCTCTTTCTTCGAGATGTCCCCTACAATAACAATATTTGCTCCCTCCGGAGTATAGTGTTGACTGTAAAACTGTTTTACATCGCCCAGAGTTAACGATTCTAGAGACTCTTTAGTTCCATCACTCGCACGAGCAAAAATACTATCGCTAAAAAGCACTTCACGGGTTGCTTGAGATGCCATCCAGCTTGGTTGTTGATGCTGATACACCACCCCTTCTAGCATCTGTTTCTTAACACGTTCAAAGTCTTGCTCATCGAACTTAGGCTCAAGCAAAACTTCTTGCACGATCGCTAAGGTTTGAGGCAGGTTTTTCTCTAGCGTAGAAATTGAAACATCTGTGGTGTAACTACCAGCACTGATACTCACGCTGCTACCCAACTTATCTAGGGTCGCCTGTAACTCTTCAACCGTTCGTTTAGTAGAGCCCTCTTCCATCATAGCGGCTGTTAGATTTGCTAGGCCCTCTTGTCCTTTACGAACATAACGCTCACCTGCAGGTAGTTGGATTTGCATTTGTACCGTCGGCGTTTCGCTGGTTTCAGTACCAATCAAATCAGTACCGTTTGTAAAGTGCATACGATACAGCTCTGGCATTGTCGCTTCGACACCAAAGGTCACCTCAGGCATCACACTTCGATCGAAGGTGTCCGTTGCTCTTCTGAAGTTCAGTTGGTCTTCCGTTACTTTACTGTATTCAGGCAAAGTACGTGGTGGCGTGGTAAATGTTGCTTCTCGAACGGCTAAATCAAGCTGTTTTTTCGGAACCACACTCAAAGTCACCTTATGCTTACCTTCGATGAAATCTTGGTAGGCCTTGCTCACGCTTTCAGGCGTGACGGCACGGATTTGATCTAGCTGGGACTCAATGCGATCTGGCTGACCATAGAAAGTTTGGTTAGATGCCAATTGCGACACTTTACCTTTAACACTTTGCAGTGCAAAAACCGCATCCGCTTCAGCCATTCCGGTAATCTGATCTAGTCGCTCTTGTTGAACTCCCTCTTTCGAGAACTTATCTAAGGTATCCATTAACTCTTTATTGAGAGCCGTTAAGTCACCTTTTTTACCTGAGTTACCCATCGCATATACATACATGGTACATGCCAACTCAGCACAATCGTGGAATGAGCCTGCACTCACTGCTTTTTGTGTCTTCACTAAGTTTTGGTAAAGGTAACTGTTAGTACCAGAACCTAAAACGTTAGACAGCGCATTTAGTGACGCTTGGGTCTCTTCGCCGCGATAAGTCGTTGGCCAACCAACCAATACCATTGGCTGACGAATGTTATCTTCTAGGGTGATGTACTTATCTTCCGTTAGTACCGCAGGTTGTTTCTCAGCAGGCTCAACCTCTGGACCTTTCGGGATCGGACCAAAGTATTTATTAACCCACTCAAGCGTATCGTCAACATCGATATCACCACCGATTGTCAGTACCGCATTATTTGGGCCGTACCAACGAAGGAAGAATGCCTTTAGGTCATTCACATCGACTCGGTCAAGATCTTCGACATAGCCAATTGGTTGCCATGAATATGGGTGTCTTTCAGGGTAAAGCGCTTCACCCATTCGCTCCCACATCAGACCGTAAGGGCGGTTTTCATAGCTTTGAGCACGTTCGTTTTTAACAGTGCCTCTTTGTACTTCGAATTTCTTCTGAGAAACCGCATCCAACAAGAAACCCATTCGGTCTGACTCTAACCACAACATTTTCTCAAGCTGGTTTGAGGGAACCGTCTCAAAGTAATTAGTACGGTCACGGTTAGTGGTACCATTTAACGAACCACCGGCCTCGGTAATGAGCTTGAAGTGCTGCTGGTCACCAACGTTCTCTGAGCCTTGGAACATCATATGCTCGAAGAAATGCGCAAAGCCTGACTTGCCTATCTCTTCACGTGCAGAACCGACATGGTAAGTCACATCCACATGCACCAATGGATCAGAATTATCGGGAGATAGAATAACGGTTAAGCCATTATCCAATTGATACTTAGAGTAAGGAATCACCACTTTATCTTTAGAAAGCTTAACCTCTTCTAAAAGAGTTACACCTTCTGGTAATGAGGAAAAGAGGGATGTTGAGCTAGGTACATTGTAAGAACAGCCGGCAATGGCGATAAGAGAAAATGTACCAAGTAAAACCTTTTTCATTGGTTCTCCTTAGAAAAAACCGAAATAGATAGCAGCAAGTAAGCTATAGCGAGCAGCTTTGCCAATCGCAATCAAGATAACGCTAGGGATGAATTTCATTCTCAGCCAACCAGCAGCTAGGCAAAAAGGGTCGCCGATAACGGGCAACCAACTAAATAGTAAAACCCAGTAACCATAACGGCTTAGCCAAGCCATAGCCTTATGACCATGCTTTTCTGATTGAGTTCGATTAGGCAACCACAAACCAATCCAATAGTTGGTGAGGCCACCTAAGGTGTTACCGAGTGTCGCTACCAGAATGATCGACGATGTTGAGAATTGATCTAAGCTCAATGCCGCGACAAGGCTCGCTTCAGAGCCTCCGGGCAACAAGGTGGCACTCAAGAAGCCACTGATAAATAAGACCCATAGCGCTGAATCAGAGAACCACAGCGCTATGTTTTCGAAAAGAGAATTAAAGAACTCTAGCACTGCATATTAACCTTCTTGTATTTTAAGCAGTACTTTGCCTCTGGTGTGTCCAGTTTCTACCTGCAGATGAGCCGACTGCGCCTCTTCTAGCGGGTAAATACCTTGAATTTCTGTTTTTAGCAATCCAACACTCACCATATAAAGCATAGTATCCATTTGCTCTGGGTTAGGTTTCACCAACATACCTGATGCTGTGAAACCTAAAAGTTTTGCCTTCTCGCAGATTAACTCTGCCGATAGGGTCGGAACTGTAACCACTCTTGCGCCATCCTTCAGGCACTTCATCGCATCAAGCGCCGTATCGCCTCCCACTAAATCAATCAGCACGTCAATATCCGATACACGTCCAGACGCTAGAGCAAATTTATAGTTGATAGCATGGGCACCTAGCGTTGCTAGGTAATCAAGGTTTGCTTCACTACAAGTAGTATAAACCTCAGCTTTTGCTGCAACGGCGATTTGAACAGCAATGTGTCCAACACCACCTGCACCCGCTAAGATGAGTACGCGATCACCCTCTTTCACTTCCGCTTTATTCAGCGCTTGTGCCGCCGTTTGACTCGCCAAAGGGAGAGCAGCTGCCGCTTCTAACGTTACAGAATTAGGAATGATGCTCAGCGCAGTTTCAGGTACACACACATATTGGCTGTAGCCACCGCCTTGCAATGGGAAGCCGATAAAGCCCGCCACATTATCACCAACAGTAAAACGCTCAGCCTGTTCACCTAACGTAACCACTTGTCCCGCGATATCGTAGCCTGGTACCCAAGGTAGGTTATCTTTGTTTTGTACAGCCGCCCAACCTAGACCTGCACGAGTTTTAACATCTATCGGATTGACGCCGGAAAAAGAGACCTTAACCACTACTTCGCCAGCTTTGGGCTCTGGTATTGCACTGGTTTGAAGTACAAGGTTTTCCACCCCACCAAACTCGGTAATCGCTATCTGTCTATTTTCCATTTAAACACGTCCCAATTAGTTAAAACCTAACGAATAAAAAAGGATGCACAAGCATCCCTTCGACTATAAACCATTTTATAAGGCTAAGTTAACGCTCATTCGTCAATTGACGACCAATTAACGTAACGATACACGACTTAGCTATCCATTAACCGACTAGCGCTAATAGAATACCCGCCGCAACCGCACTACCTAGTACACCTGCTACGTTCGGCCCCATTGCGTGCATCAGCAAGAAGTTTTGAGGATTTGCCTCAAGACCAACCTTGTTCACAACACGAGCTGCCATTGGAACCGCTGATACACCAGCTGCACCAATCAGTGGGTTGATATCCTCTTTCGAGAAACGGTTTAATAGCTTCGCCATCAACACACCACCCGCAGTACCGATACTGAACGCCACCGCACCTAAGCCTAGAATACCTAGCGTTTCTAAGTTTAAGAAGGTATCTGCTTGAAGCTTAGAACCTACGCCCAAACCAAGGAAGATAGTCACAACGTTGATCAGTTCGTTTTGTGCCGTCTTTGATAGACGATCAACCACGCCCGCTTCACGCATTAAGTTACCTAAACAGAACATACCAACTAGTGGTGTCGCTGAAGGTAGGAACAAGATCGTCATCAGTAACACTGCAAGTGGGAAAAGGATCTTCTCACCTTTGCTTACGTGACGAAGCTGAGCCATCTTAATTTTACGCTCTTCAGGAGACGTTAACGCCTTCATGATTGGCGGCTGAATAATAGGAACTAAAGCCATGTAGCTGTATGCTGCTACGGCAATCGCACCTAACAGATCAGGAGAGAGCTTACTCGCTAAGAAGATAGCCGTTGGGCCATCTGCACCACCGATGATTGCGATTGAAGAAGCATCTGCCATCGTAAATTCCATGCCTGGAATGTAGTTCAGCAAGATCGCACCAAACAGTGTTGCGAAAATACCGAACTGAGCAGCTGCACCTAACCACAAGGTTTTAGGGTTAGCGATCAACGCACCAAAATCCGTCATCGCGCCCACGCCCATAAAGATCAGCAGTGGGAAAATCCCCGTTTCGATACCAATGTAGTAGACGTAGTACAACAAACCGCCCGGATCAGTAAATCCAGCATTTGGAATATTGGCCAATACAGCACCAAAACCAATAGGTAGCAGCAGTAAAGGTTCAAATCCTTTGCGGATTGCCAAAAACAACAGCAAGCAACCGACTAGCATCATGCAGATCTGGCCGAACTCGAAATTAGCAATCCCTGTTTCAGACCATAAGGTCATCAATCCTTCCATGGTACTCCCTTACGCTAGGCTTAGTAGTGGAGCGCCTACAGTAACTGCATCGCCTTCTTTAACATTTAGCTCTTGGACGATACCACCACGAGCAGCACGAACTTCCGTTTCCATCTTCATCGCTTCAAGAATAAGGAGGACGTCGCCTTCAGCCACTTCAGCACCAGCCTGAACGTTCACTTTAAAGATGTTACCCGCCAGTGGAGCAGGAACCGCTTCAGCGTCAGAAGCCGCTAAGGGTGCAGCTTGTACCACTTGAGCTGGTTTTGCTGATGGCGCTACCGACGTCAGTTCACCTTGTGAGCCAACTTCTACATCATAAACTTGACCATCCACCTTCACGCTGTAGCTCTCTATGCCACCAGATACAGGAGCTGGTGCAGTTGCTGCCACAGGAGCAGCTGTTTCTGCCGTTGGCGCTGGTTCAAATGCTTCAGGGTTACGACGGTTCTTAAGGAACTTAAGACCCACTTGTGGGAACAGTGCATAAGTCAGTACATCATCTACCGTATCTTCCGCTAGATAGATACCTTCTGCTTTTGCTTTTTCCAGCAAATCAGTCGTTAGCTCATCCATTTCAGATTTCAGCAGATCTGCTGGGCGACAAGTGATCGCCTCCGCACCATCTAATACTTTAGCTTGCAGTTCTGCATCCACTTCAGCTGGAGCTTGACCGTATTCGCCTTTCAATAGACCCGCTGTTTCTTTAGTGATGCTCTTATAGCGCTCACCGGTCAGTACGTTAATAACCGCTTGAGTGCCAACGATTTGAGAAGTTGGCGTTACCAAAGGAATGTAGCCAAGCTCTTTACGTACACGTGGGATCTCTTCAAGCACCTCATCCATACGATCTGCAGCGCCTTGCTCTTTTAACTGGCCTTCCATATTAGTCAACATGCCGCCAGGAACTTGAGCAATCAAGATACGAGAATCAACACCTTTTAGTTGGCCTTCCCATTTCGCGTACTTTTTACGAACATCACGGAAGTAAGAAGCGATTGGCTCAATCTGATCCAGTTTAAGGTTAGTATCACGATCTGTACCTTCTAGCATCGCCACAACCGTTTCTGTTGGTGTGTGACCGTAGGTACAACTCATTGAAGAGATAGCGGTATCTAGAATATCGATCCCCGCTTCAACAGCTTTAACTGCTGTTGCTGTAGAAAGGCCCGTTGTCGCGTGGCTATGCAGTGCCAGAGGAACATCACACGACGCTTTAATACGCGTAATTAGCTCTTCAGCTTCATAAGGCTTTAATAAACCTGACATATCTTTGATACATAGTGAATGACAACCTAGGTCTTCTAGACGCTTAGCCAAATCAACCCAAGTATCTGAGTTGTGAACAGGGCTGGTTGTGTAAGACAAAGTACCTTGAGCGTGACCACCAACATCAATTGTTGCTTTCACCGCTTTCTCAAAGTTACGTACATCATTCATCGCATCAAAAATACGGAATACGTCCATGCCGTTCTTATGGGCACGTTCAACAAATTTTTCGACCACGTCATCCGCGTAGTGGCGGTAACCCAAAAGGTTTTGACCACGCAGTAGCATCTGCATTGGTGTGTTTGGCATCGCTTTCTTTAGTTCACGTAGACGCTCCCATGGATCCTCTCCAAGAAAACGAATACACGAATCAAACGTCGCGCCGCCCCAAGTCTCAAGTGACCAGTAACCGACCTTATCCAGTTCTGCCGCTATTGGCAGCATATCTTCGATACGCATACGAGTAGCAAATAGTGACTGATGGGCGTCACGAAGTACCACGTCTGTGATAGCTAGTGGTTTAGACATGCTCATAAACTCCTTTTTAATCCTTTAAATGCTACTTAGCAGTCGACGCACGGTATTGATGAACCGCGGCCGAAATTGCTGCCACTACCTGTGGACTAACAGCTGAAGGGTTTGATTGTGATTTTTGAATTTTTTTAGGTGCTGCGATCGGCTCTGGTACTTCTTCTGGTACCAGTTTTGACATCAACCGAACGAGGTAAACTAGAATAGTTAGGAAAATAAAGACAACGGACATCCCCGTTATCATCAGAGTCGCCGCATCTCCTAGCAGGCTTCCAATATTAGTCATGTTGCTTCCTTTCTTCGTCATCCTGACATATGTACAGGATTTCAGCGAATAGTGATCCCGACCCTTGGATTATCTCGATTGGTAAAACTTTGTCAATTTTGTTTAAGGTTCTGTTACGGATAACGCACACATTAGGTTAATTATTCGCCTATCATATCACATAAATCTGTCAAATATGTAATTTTCAGAGAATTAAACTGTGACTTAAATGGAGCTTTGTTAAGAAATGATATGAGAAAGGTGGAATAACAAGGAAGTATTCGATAACTACATAAAATACAACAAGTTAAACCTTAAGCAACCTTAACATTTGATTAATATTTATAAAGCAGACATAAAAAAAGCCTCGTAAAAACGAGGCTTTTTTTAATAAT
>NZ_JBQKUM010000092.1:0-16228 GCF_054968605.1 Pseudoalteromonas sp. G5_S1_14_S5
CGCCTTAGTGCGACTGCTCTAAAACACTTCTGCCCCAAAATGCGTTAGACCAAATACTCTACGAAATTAAGGGGCGTGCGTTTTCCCTAACAAATCTAATCAGACGAAAGAAGATAAGGCCATGCTCATTTGGAGTGCAATCAGGGTGAAAATTGTATTGCTCGGAATCCGTCGGAGTTATACGGAAACTTTCGGCAATTTCTGAAGTTCATGCCTTAGACACTAGGCTGTACGGGCTTTCGATTGAACGTGAATATAATTAGCGTTACTATTGATTGCATATAATTCCGGAAAAAATCCGTCTAATAAGCGTTATATTTTGCTTGGAGTTCAGCGTATGAAAATTACAAATTCTACCTTTAGAGGTGGTGAACCTGCTCGGGCTAATGCGTGTGTTGGGAATAATGGTTCTCCTAGTTACGTTGAATACGCAAAAGGTTTCTCCAAAGCAGCTAACTTGATTATTGATCAAGCACTTGACTCTGAAAATGTAGATTTTCATGTAGATGACATGGTTTATCCAGCATGCTTCAACATGAGACATTCTGTTGAACTAAGATTGAAAGGTGCAATCGAAGATCTTGAGGTTATTGCTAAATGGCAAGGACGTCGAATTGAATTCGACTTGGTAGGTTCTCATGATATTGGGAATATTTGGGAGTTTTTTAAACGAGAATCAGAAGCTATAGATATTCGATATCAATCTATCAATGAAAAGATTGAACCTACCATATTAGATATCGCAGGTGTTGACGCAACAGGTCAAACGTTTAGGTATCCCGTTGATCGAGATAGCCGAAAGCACTTAGCAGAAGTCGCCATCATCAATTTTAATGTGCTAAAGGCTAAATTTACATCATTAGAAGAAGAGCTTGATAACCTACTATTCCTGACTGAATTCCTGAGAGAGGAATACTCACTAAGTACATTCACGACAAAGTTATCAAGACAGCAATTATTTTCTTTGGCAGGTGAACTGCCAAGTATTATTTCATGGCGCCATGACACCTTTAAAGAGACAAAAAAGAAACTTATGGAACGGTTTTCTTTAGGAAGTCGAGACCTTAGTAAAGCAATAGATCTCATAAAATCTAACTATGAATTAAGTCATAGAATAGGCTCGCGCTTGCCACTTAAAGGTATAGATGAGTATGACTTGATTTGGTTCCTAGATTTTTGGATGGAATTAAATCCGGAGATATTATCTCGCAAAAATCATACAGGTGGTTTGGTTAAGTTCGAACTTGACTCAATGTTGGACTCACTAGACCGTGATGCAAAGATCAAAGCAATGTTTTGGGATAATTTGAATGGCTATTTGACGCCTGAAAGCTTAGCAGGTTTAAATGCGATCTTCTATTTCGCTAGAGATAAGAAATTTTCTGAAAGGTATGTTACTACCTACGAACATGAGTTGAAAGAATCGACAATGTACTTCAACGAGGGTGGCAGCGGTGTGTGGGATAGTATTATGCACATGGCTGATAAGACAAACTTTTTTGATAACTTAGTTATGAGCCTGTTTTGCCTACACTATGACGACTTAGCTGAGGAGTTGATTGATATTTATGGTGTAAGTGATGCTTTTAATTGGTTAGACAAAGCGAGGACGAGAGAGTTGTTCTCCCTTCCAGAATTAGCTGGGTACTAATGCAAAATATAACAAATAAGGATTAAGCGTTGCGTAGCCAACGTTAAATCCCAAGTGTTGAACAAGCCTGAGCCTCTATATAAATAAATTGTGCGATCTGCTCTAGAAGGTTGGCCAGCCTCAGTTTTTCATCAGGTGGCCTCAACCATTGAAAGGAATGAGTATAGAGCGTTTTTAGCTAATCTCTGCCTCAAAGTTTGTTTCGCTTCTAAATACGCTCCAGATCGGCAGCTAATTTTCACATACTAAAAGTAATGCGTGACAGAACGCAAGATGTGACCCTATTGTCTTCCTTGCACTTTAATAACCTTAAAAAATATAATGGCATAATACCTCCGAATTATTCTGTTAAACTACACCTGAAATTTTTAATCAGGAGTGATAATGTCTCAATCAGCATTCGGAAATTTACCCCCGTTACCATTTCTAGTGATTTCTGCACTACTAGCCATAGTGCTTTTTATCTTTATTGCTCGACTTAAATCTACAAAACAAGAACTGGAAGATTCCAAACAGGAAACCAAAAAGGTTTCTCAAGCACTTGCTGACTATGAAATGCAATATTCTAGCATCATCAACTTGGATAAAGAGATTGAGGTTCGAGATCAAGCATCCAAATTGCGCCAAGACGAAGCCAATGCAGTTTTTCTTGAGGTCACAAATGATATTGAGCAACTCAAGTCGAGTTACAAAGAAAAAAAAGGCATATATGACTTACTCATCCATAAAATAGGCATTTATGACGATGACGTTGAGTTGCTAGAGCTAGGCTTTTATGAACCACACTTTGACTTTGGCACTGCGGAGCAATTTAAAGAGAAAATCCGCGAGTGCAAAGAGCGTCAAAAAGACCTTCTTCGCCGGAAAGATACCTCTGGAGCGATTTACTGCACCACTGAGTGGACGGTAGGTAACTCAAAAGTCGAAGGTAAGAAGATGACTGACCGGGGCATTAGGCTCACAGCTCGCGCATTCAACAACGAATGTGAAGCAGCCATCGCCAACTGTACATGGAAAAATGTCGTCAAGATGGAAGCGCGAATTAATAAAGCCTTTGAAGCAATTAATAAGCTGAATGAGTCAAACACGATTGTCATTTCAAATAATTATTTACAATTGAAAATTGAGGAACTTCGCCTGACTCACGAGCACAAAGTGAAGAAACAAACAGAGAAAGAAGAACAGGCTGAAATTAAGGCTCAAATGCGTGAAGAAGCGAAGATTGAAGCTGAAATCAAGAAAGCGGAACAAGAAGCCATCAAAGAAGAAGCACGCTTTTCTAAAGCCCTTGTGACCGCTAGAAAACAGCTTGAGTCAGCGAATGACGAAGCCCGTTGTAAACTGGAAGAAAAGATTGCACAGCTACAGTCTGATCTTGAAGCCGCAGAGCAAAAGCAGCAACGAGCACAGAGTATGGCAGAGCAAACCAAGCAAGGGCATGTTTATGTTATTAGTAATATTGGCTCGTTTGGAGAAAACGTATATAAGATTGGTATGACCCGTCGACTCGAACCAATGGATCGGGTCAAGGAGTTGGGTGACGCTTCAGTACCATTCAGTTTTGATGTCCACGCCATGATTCACACCAATGACGCACCTTCTCTTGAGAAAGAGTTGCATCGCGTATTCGATAATGACCGTCTGAACATGGTGAATAGGCGTAAAGAGTTTTTCCAAGTGGATCTATCTGACATCAAGAGAGCTGTTAAAAACTTCGAAATTGATGATGCTGAGTTCATCGAAACTGCTGTAGCACAGGACTTCAATGAAACTAAAGCAATGCGCAAGCAACTTGAGTTGAAAGAAGCAATCGAGCTTGGTGCTATCACTGATTTAACTAAGATGAAGGAACCTGAATTTGCTGAGAGCATTTAAAATGTACTAATTCAGACCTGATCTGACAGTTACCCATTTTTGACTCGGTGCCTGTCAGATTTAATCTGGGCTAGATTTTTTAAGCCCAGATTGATTTCCCATCTTCAAGCTAGCTATTTCAGTTGGTACAGTTCTGCCCCAAACCTTGTTAGATCAAATACTCTCCATCCTTTAGTGGGCGTGCGTTTTCCCTATCAAATCAAATCTCCTCTGAAACGAACCAAGGGGAAAGATCATCACTCTGGACTCTAGGTGGGGCTCTCGATTGAGTTAGAGTATGAGTAGCGTCATGATTGATTGCATATAATTACGGAAAAACCGTATCATACGCGTTATTATAAGTGTTTTTTTCGATAGAAATAACTAGGTGAAATCGTGATAGTAAAACACACACTGACCTTGCTTGATGGTGAAAAAAAAGTAGCAGGCTTTGTTAAATCATTAGAAATGCCGTGCTTGCCACCCATTGGCTCGAAAACTTTCTTTGGAAGCGGACTTGGGAGCGGGATCGGTCATACCGTTGAGTCTATTAGTTTTAGTGAAAAAGAAGCATCGTACTCTATACACTACAAACTAGATGTTAAAGTCGCGCAACGAGAGTTTGTGGAATATGTCGATGTGCGTTTCTTTGTTGACTTACTTTACAAGCGTCAAGGTTTCTCAGTTCAATGGGCTGAATCTGAATACGACCACCTTTTCCAGTAAGGAGAATATTGATTCGAAAAGGCATTAGCACATTGCTTTGCTTTGATATTAAGGCTGCCTATAGTGAGCCTACCATTATTTTTTTGGAGGTCTGTTTTGTTTGGAAGGCTTTTTGGCAGAAAGAAAACTATGCCACTGAATCTAGCTAGTTATGAAGCACTTGATGAAGCAATACATTGGATTTTATTACATGCAGTTCAAGAACTACGTGAAGACGGATATGAAGAATCTCTTAAAAATATGCCTTCTGAAATAAAGAGTGCATTCATTCAGTACTTACTTGGGGCTACATTTGCTATTGAAGAGGATTTATCCAATCAATATCAGCTTGATGATTGGGGTTCTTCGAGCCGATCAAAAATATTGACTATTTTTCTTTCAGAAAATGATGTGGAACGAGCCAAGGTAGAGTATTCAAGAGCGTTTGGCCTAATTGAAAGCCCGTTTGCTACTTTCTCAGTCCTCGGAGCCGGTGCTGTTAGAAATTTTTTAAATAGAGATGAGGAAAGTAACAGTCCAACTGCATGGCTTGATTCATATGAAGGGGGATTTGTAGCAGGGTTGAGGTTGTTTATTAACAAAAGCTAACTTTATATTTGTTGTATTACGTGTGGTTGATTTAACGTTACGGTATTCAATCTGTACGAAGATGAACCTTTTTTGGGCTAGTGCGATTCGATTTAACTCATCGCTTTAGCTTTTCTAAACTCGCATTGCCATATCTAGAAGTTATCCATTCTTCGAATGCTGTTCGTCGTTAATCCCCGTGTTGTATCACGGGGTAAATTCCACCCATCTATCTGCACTCACCTGACCCGCTCTAGTTACAAGCTTGCGTG
Source organism: Pseudoalteromonas sp. G5_S1_14_S5 (assembly GCF_054968605.1). Lineage (NCBI taxonomy): Bacteria > Pseudomonadati > Pseudomonadota > Gammaproteobacteria > Alteromonadales > Pseudoalteromonadaceae > Pseudoalteromonas > Pseudoalteromonas sp. G5_S1_14_S5. Next base: position 5,071 of record NZ_JBQKUM010000092.1, read on the forward strand.
CTAGATTTTCTTTAGCTTCCCTTTTGACTCCAAACAGAGATTTCTACACCTAAATATAGAGGTTTTCTACTTGATAGCTGCTTACTGCTCTAGTGTTACATTATGCTTTAGTAGATAATATACGTTATTTAATCAGATGCTTATAAAGTAAAAATGACAACAACGGATATAGCTATTTCAATAATAATAGGATTCTTTGTAAACCTAATTACACCAATGATCAGACATTGGGTCGTGGCACGCTTTTCAAGTGTTCGCGCCAAGTTCAAAGGTGCAAGTGATAGTTTCTTAACTAGTCATAGGGACCGATTGGAGAAGCATTTAACATGGTACGAAGAAAAGTGTTCAAGTGACGCTCTTTTAAAATGGTTTCTTCCGCATCTCTTTACTCAATTAGTGTGGTCATGCCTTGTTATCATAGCTCTAGTCTTCTCTAACCTATTCCAAAGTAATCCCGAGATTTCCTCTAGTTTCACAGACTGGTTTGATATCGGTATATTAATTATGGCTGTTCGCCAAGCATTCATGTTTATCCTGCTTGGCGGCGAGGTTCAAAAGGTTTTATCCATTGATGAAACGAGAACTCGTATCCAAAAACGAATCAGTGAAGTTGAATTAGAATTAAAACACTAAGGTTAGCTTGTAGTAATTTTTGTGCTGGGTTGTAGCGTTGTGTTAGTAAGTCAGTTAAGCGCAAAAGGTTGCACTGCATTGGAAATATATGCACCATTAAATATAAGCAGACAAAGTGCGCACTATACGAAGGCGCACTAATTGGCAAGTTTGCCATATAAAAAGTTATTCATGAATTGCTAATATTCGGTTTTTAGAAAATGATTTTTGTCCAAAGGCGTGTTACGCGACCGATTGGTGATGACCGATTGGTGATGTGTGATGAACCTTACTGTGACGATACAATGCTTTTATCTATATCGGATTGGAAAGCTCCCAATAGCTCCTTTATCTCACACAGCGCTGCGGTAGGCGTCAACTCCTTCCTTGCTATCTGTTCTTCTAACAACTCAATCTGACGTTTAGCAAGCTCAACACTCGACTTTAGAGAAACAGCATTATAAACCTCTGTGTAGCCGTGAATATCTGCAAATGCGAGGTCAATATAAGTATCCAAAGAGCTAAGTATTGTATGACCAGTCCATTGTTGTAACTGCATTTTAAACGTTTGTGTATGAAGCAGATGTTTTCGGAAATCATCTTTGTCATTAACTTCTTTAGTTGCAAGAATAAGCTCTTTGAGCTTATCTGTTATAAATGCGTGTCTCCATAAGTGCGGGTGTAACTCTCCCTCGATACCAAGCTCTCTTTTCCATGAGTTCATGTACGTTGTCCATGAATCAGCAGAAAATGGCTGACCCGTTTTTAAGCCGATAAAGAGGTAATCATGCTGGGCTTTTTTTTTCCTCATGACTTTCTTACGAACTTTGATGTAATCCGCAATCACTGATAACAAAAGATGTGGAACAGGTATCTTTCGAGTGGCATTGTCGTCTTTACGTTTTAAAGTGGTAAGCGTGAGCATACCTGTGCGTCTAGCTTCCTCGTAATCGGTCATTTTAATCAAATGAAGCTCGGACACTCGACCACCTAACTGCTCCATTGCAGTATATAACGCCATATCTCGTCTGCGTTTATCTTTGTTTTCCTGAGTCTTTATATGCTCCCAAACACGCAAAGCATCGTCAGAAGAAACTGGATGACGTTTCTTGATCTCGTCCTTAGTTGGTACAGCAGAATGCGTAATTTTAGTGCCTTCAATGAACCCTTTATAGCCTTCCTGTTTGCGTTTGTAATGCTTCTCAAGTATCTGAATTGAGTTACCTTTATCTTTGCCAATGAAAGCACTCAAATCATGAAACTCTTGGATAAACTGCAAAAAATCCAAACAGGTATGCGCAATCTTTATAACGGAGTTATTCTTACGTTTTAGTTCGCCAAGTGGCGTTCTCTCCGTCTGTAGTGATTGAACGAAAAGAGTGAATGTTGCATCAGTAAGTTGACTAAATTGGCTCAATAATGGCTGTTTTTCAATAAAGTTAACCAAGTGGATGATATCGTGGGCATATCCTCGAATAGTGTCACTTTTTAAGTTTCTCACAATCAAACTATGGATATAGGCATTGGCTTCATAGCAAGGAGTATGATTGCTGTATGTCACGAAAGGAATATCCAGTGGCTTACGAAAGACAAGCTTCCCATCAAACCCAAGATGACTCCATTGCTCAAAGTTTTTAAGCTTACGAACCGCCATCATAGCTCTCCATTCAAAGTGAAGTTCATCTGCGCTTCAATCTTTCTATTGTGCTCTCGATAAAGCTCCTGTCGTTCTTCTACTGTTCCTTCATGATTCGCTAGTTGCTTTAATCTAGAACGCAACTCTGAAACCATAACGGTCAGTAACGAATTGCTGCGCTGCGCTGCATCTAGCTCTGATTCAAGCTCAGAGACTTTGTGCTTTAAACCCACGACAGTTTGCTTGTTTCCTTTAGAAGCCTTCTCATTGTGATGTACAGCCTCTACCGCCAGTTTTGCATTAATACGAAGCTCATCTAATGATAAGAAGCCTCTCTCTAGAAGTGCTTCTGAAATGCTTTTTACTGTGTTTAGCGAGCACGGCGTGATATTACGCGCTTGATTCTGATATTTAGCGATACCAGATTGAGACTTGAGCGCCTTTAATAGTTCTTCATCATTTTTAAACTCAGTTGGGGCTGTGATGATTTCCCTCAACAGCTTTTCTGTTTCAAGTACCTTGGTTTGATTTTTCTCTAAAACTTTCATTATCCCAATCCTCAATCAAGGTCTTTGATTTTTAAAATTAGATTAAAGGTTTGAGTTGTATTTCCATCACCATCTTCGATGGTGAAGAACTCTGGCTCAAGCGTGATTCGACCTTCCTCTAAAAGCTGAATAACCTCTGTTTCAATGTCCTGCTCTTTTTGAAGTTGGCTTATATGAGGGACGGTTAGATAAGACTCATCATCGTAATCTTCTGCTGCTTCACTCACTGACTCTATCGTGATAGGTGTTGAACTATCACCTGTCAGGCGTTCTGCAATGATTTTGCGAACCTCTTCGATTCCATCGAGCTTCGCAAGTTCAGAGGTGGAATCGACCACACCACGAACAATTACACTGGCTTTAGCTCCGTTTAGTACCGCCCCAGTTTCCGACTCAGAGATATAGTGGTATAGATGCTCCAAATCTGAGTGGCCTAACATCCAGCGCAGGGCGTCCATCCCATCAAATCCTTTTGACCAAAAGAACGCCATAGCAAAGAAGCGTCTCAATTGGTGCTGACGGACATAATTACGGCGAAACTCACCGTTGTCGTACTCCACCAAGTCCGTTTCTAAGTAATCGCATAAAGAATCAAGGTGCGCATTATATGTCATGTGATTAATCTGACTTAACTGCGAGCGATATGAATCGAGGTTGTTAAACAAAGATAACTTTCCTTTGCATAGATTCAGCTCACTCGCTTTGATGTTAAATTGCTCCAGTTGCCAAATGAACCTTGCGATAGATAAGGGAATTGGTCTTTCTATTGTTGCGTTCACCCCTTTTGAGCCAGTTTTTTTTACCTTAAATATCAGGTTGTACTCTGTTTTTGCACCCGCTTCTGAAAAGGGACTTACATTAGGTGAAAGGTTGCCATGTGGCTTCAACTTGATTAATTCATCTTGTCTTCGAGCCATGATTGCACCTACTAAGACTTGTATTGCCCCTTGCAGTACAGAGAACAAATCAAACAAGCTCTCATTAGCTCGAATCCGCTCAAAGCGACTTTCCACACTTTCTGCAAAGGCTTGAATCTGCTTTACTCCTTTTTTAAGGTATTCACTACTCAGGCAATTAATCGACTCCGTTTGAAACCAGTATCCTCGCTCCGTACTAGACATATCGCGATGCAACTCTTCATTCCAAGCTAGAGCTGTTTCGCATGGGCGGAGTGTGTTGGAGTTTATTGCCGCGGATTTGCTTCTTGCTGTAGGTAGCAGTGTTAATATTTCATCCAGTAAAGTAACAGCGCCTTCCTCTTTAGGTAGATGCTCTTTGGCAAACTCATAGCACTGACGAATTAAATTAAACACAAAGGTAGGCGGCAAGGTGCGTGTGCGTCCTGCTTTTTTTAAGCTAACTAACTGGCTAATGTGACCTGAGCTGACACGCTCGGACAAGATTGAAGGGCTTGCCGCATCTTCACGCTCAAGGTTGGTATGAATCAATCGAATTACTTCAATGTAGGCCGAGATAGTCTGTTGATTCGTGCCTGTTGAGGTGTCGTTATTCTCAACTGCACGATACTCTGAATATCGTTTTGGCGCTTTGAGGTGAAGTTCTGCGTAGTTGGGAATATTGATGTCGTGGTAAAGCATCTTACCTTTAAATAACAACTCACCCAGTATAGAACTGCTGCCAGTGTATCTTATATTTCCTCCAACGTAATAATAGCCTTGTTCAAAGAGCCAAGCGCACGCCTTTTCTCTCTCTGCTAGACATAAGAAACTTTCATCTTGCGCAATGTCTTGTGTAACGTAAGGGAACTTATCTTTAAACGTTTGTGCGTCTGCATCAGAAACACTCTGAGAAGCGGTATCAAGTAATACCTTGGTATGTTTATCAATTTCATACACACCTTGAAAATTTCCGTGCTCGGCGAATTTCGTCAATATGTTCAACCAAAAGTCATCATTCACATTCAGAAGGTGATATTTTGCTAGCTTCAACTCTTTCGAATGTAGTAAGACCGCATTGATGAGAGCGATAACTTTGCTAACTTTGCGGTAAGCAGTTTTTGGACTGATAATCTTCCCACCGTTTTCAAGTGGATTATCTGCTGCCGTAATCCAGTATTTAAAGCTGTTTAACAGCTTTTGGTGTTTTTTATCCGTGAGTTTCTTACCGTCATCTAAGTAAACCGAGTCCCAATGTATCGTTTTTGGGTTTTTGCCAAATGTTAGTACCCACTTGTTTTCAGGAAAGCTGGATTCTAACCATTCGGGCTGTCTGTCATCGTAACCGTAGATGCCAGTATGGATATTCGTGATGATATCTAATGCTCGATAGTCATCATTTGCTACTGAGAAATTGATAATATCTTCAAGAGTCTCAGCACTTAAACCAGCTAGAACCGAATGGTCTTCCACGATGTTTTCAATGAGGTTAGCAATAGAGGAGTTGTCGATAGCAACACTTAACATAGCAGCGCTCCCTTAATCGAGTCAGTATCTAGTGTGTTATTGGTTGCAATATCAAGCATTCCCATCAAATCATCATCCGCACTATGCTTGCCTGAACTCAGGGTATCTAAAACAAACACCGCTGATTGATACCAGTGAGCAACAATATCTAAAAAAGATTCCTCATCATCACTACTCTCAACAACAAAGCGTATCGCCATCAACAACTGCAAAAGTGATGTCGATATAGTGTATGTCAACTGGTTAAACCCTAACGATTCTGAAACTTCACTGTCATCAGTCGTCTGCTGAGTAAAACCATGATCGAAGTGCTCTGGAATGTTGCTTATGCCGTGATTACTCAAGAACTCCTCAATGTCTTGAGCACTCATGTTCACAGCATCAAGTCGGTACACCGAGTCTTTCATTGCTTCAAGTAAAATAGCGTTCTGGAACTGACGTATCCAACGTGCATTAAAGAAGTCCATTAACGGCTTAGGAAGGTAAGATGTCAGTAGGTTTACATCCTTCTTTTCATGACCAAGCGCCTCGGCAACGGCATCCATTGAACGTGTTTCCAAATAAATTTGAAAACCTCGGTGTCGTCTAATGGAACGTAACGAATGGATATCGGAAATGGCTTGGGCATCTTCCAAGGTTATGTCGCTGCTCTTATCAAAAAGTGTTTCACTTTGAAGCCAATTATAAAAATCATTTGCTGTATGAAGAATGTCATTGAGATTGCTTGGACTTCTCACATTGGTAGTGGTTGCAGTCAAAATCATCTTTCGCCAATTCACATTCCCTTTTTGCTTCAGGTATTCACGGCTCATGCGAGTATGCTGTATCAGGAACTCAACTATAGATTTAGAAAACTCATTGAGCACTACTTCTTGCTGCGCATTGGTAGACCCTTTGCGTGATTTGCAACTGACCGCAATGTGCTGATTACCAACTTGCTTATAACCCACCATATTGTCATTTACATCAAATAAGTCCCATTTTGCTAACCAAGAAGGTGTTATCAGAGGGTGCTCCATCACAAGAAGCGCCAAAAGAACGTTCAGTGTTGAACCGTTTGGTAAATTTAACTCTGTGTTGAGCTGACTAGCATTTCCCTTAAATCCCAAAAATGATAAATAGGTAGTGTCTTTTGCAGCGATGCCATGCGCATAAAAGGTTGCTACTGTATTATCTAACTTATCTTCACCGACAAAGTTCTTATATTCTTCATAGCCTACGGTGCCGCTCAATGGTTTAACTAAGCCTGTGCTCTGAAAAGCTTTATTTCTATCTTCTCGCTCTAAAAGCTCTTCAAATTTCAAGAGACACACATGCCTGACATGCGCCATGTCTCTGTCTACACGTTGCTGAATAATTGAAACAGCCTCTTCATCTTTAATTTTGAGTGGAATGTTAGCAAACCACCGAAGCTTTTCTGGCTGCGTAGCATTGCCACCAATTGAAAAGGTGGGCGCTGCATCTTTTGGGTCTTTCCAGTTTGGAACGATGAATGGTTTGTGAGGCTCAGCAAAAACACCCGTGTTGATAAAGCACTCGGTATAAATTTTAATGGTACCTCGCCACTGAGCATGAAAACCTTTTGGGCAGTTATGGGCTGCTTGAGAGCGCACAAATAGCACTTTATACACCTTGTGGAAAAATAACTGCACATGGTTACGGCTTAAAAGGGCTTCTATTTCCAGCCCGTCTCGGTCTATATAGGTAGTTGATACACCTACAAAAAGCTTTTTGAGGTCTACTAATGCTTGAGCAAGAGATAATGATTTTTGTGTAAAAGCATAGTTTTTTAGAGCAAGATGAACCTTGTTCGTAAACGCCTCACCAAAATTAACATAAAGCGTATCCAGGTGCGCCTCATGTTCCTTGCCTTCTTTTGATAGCACCTGCCAACCATCAAGGTAGTCAGATTTTGATTTATCTATATTAAGCTCTCTGAACTGAGCTAGACAGGTCGAAGCGTATTCTGTGATTTTTACATGCGAAAGCTTTACTTCATCAAGAGTTAAATTCTTATCTTGCGCAATGTAGCGGAAAAGGATTGTGAGTTGATTGCTTAAGTTATATCTGTGCTTGATAGTGATATCATCATAGTTATAAACAAAGCCAATGAGCGACTGGAAGTGTGCATTAAGTGAGCTTGAATCATTCAGTATTTCCAGTGCACTGTAGTTACCTTGTTTGACCAAGTAGCAGTAAGCTGCATAAACATTCAACACTGGCCGCTTTGTCGTTGGATTGATTGAGGATTCAGCAGCAAGTGTTAGGTAGTTAGAGTATTCGACTGACAGTGTAGTTTTTAATAAAGAAAGCTCATTTAGTGTTTTTATATTCACAACCAAACCTCATAAATTGACAACTAATAATAAACGTAGAAGTCAAAGTGATTATTGTCAACGTAAATAAAATGCACTAAAAACCATTTAAATCATTCACATTCATAAACTTGATACTGTTTTGATAACTTTTAGTCATTAGGATTATAGGAACTCTAAGAAGAAAGGTGCGCTCTGAACAATAGTAAACTGATTCTTAGGCTCTTGTGGCAATTTACTGATGATATCTGTCAGCTTCGTTGGCTCAGCAACAATCATGGTTTTAATGATTTCGTGGTCGTCTTCCAACTGAGAAAAATCGAACTCGGTAATCTCTAAGCCGTTAATGCGCGCTTCAATGCCGGTGTATTCGTTGTTCTCAGGTGTAATTAAGCCATGAACTTTGCTGAATGCATGGACATAGCCACCAAGCTGCTCGGCAAGTGCTGCGATTTCTTTTGCCGCTTTACCATTACTGATCTCGCTATGAATGATCTCTTTTGTCGATACATTCTGAACCATAGAGCCATTGTAGAAGAGTACAAAGTCATCCTCGCCGTTAATTGAAAGCTCGTTGAGTTTGCTCTGCATGCCTTCTAAAGGGCGGCCAGAAGCCAGAACGACCTTCACACCGGCAGCACGAGCCTTGGCTATTGCGTCTTTGTTCTCTTGAGAAATTACTTTATCACTGTTGAGCAGCGTACCGTCCATATCAAGAGCGATCAGTTTGTACATGTTGTTCCTTACTAAAAATAAAAAGCTAACGAAATCTAATGGGCGAGAGGATAAGGGAACTTGAAACGCTAGGCTAGGGCTTTGATCAAGTGATTTATCAGTACTCATTTGTTTGACCAAAAGAGGCAAGTGCTTTAAGGTCTGCGGTTGATTAATTTCATCAAATGATTGAGCTGAGGGAAAGTTGTACAAGATTAACGAAATGTTTGAAACCATCCAGGGTGAGGGCGTGTTTACTGGCGTTCCTGCTGTTTTTGTTCGTCTGCAAATTTGTCCTGTAGGCTGTTCTTGGTGCGATACCAAACAGACATGGGAAGCTTTGCCAGAAGACGAGACTAGCCTTGGTGATATCATGGTTAAGACAGAGGATTCACCGACTTGGTCTTCTATTGATGCTCAAGGAATCGTGAATGAATACATCAAGCAAGGTTACACTGCAAAACATATTGTGATTACAGGTGGTGAACCATGTATCTATGATCTTGTACCTCTTACTGAAGCATTTGAGAAACACGGCTGTCGCTGCCAAATTGAGACTAGCGGTACATCAGAAGTAAAAGCAACACCCGACACTTGGGTTACGGTGTCACCTAAGGTGGCAATGAAAGCGAAACTGGAAATCTTAGACAGCGCTCTACAGCGTGCTGACGAGATTAAGCACCCAGTAGGAACAAGTAAGGACATCGAGCAACTTGATGGTTTACTGGAACGAGCAGAAGTATCTAACGAGACTGTGATTGCTCTACAACCAATTAGCCAAAAAGATCGCGCGACGAAGCTTTGTATTGATACCTGCATTGAGCGCAATTGGCGCTTATCAATTCAAACTCATAAGTACTTGAGCATCGCATAGTTTGTAACTTTGCAGGGTACTTACCCGTTGTAGAAAGCTCGTCAGTTTTAGGTAGGAATGGAAATGAAAAAAGCAGTTGTAGTGTTTAGTGGTGGTCAAGACTCAACCACGTGTCTAGTTCAAGCATTAAAAGAGTATGATGAAGTTCATGCGATTACGTTTGACTATGGTCAGCGTCATAAACTAGAAATTGAAGTCGCTGAATCATTGGCAAAAGAGTTAGGCGTGAAGGCGCACAAAGTGATGGATGTGACTCTATTAAATGAGCTAGCTATCAGCTCTCTAACTCGTGACGATATTCCTGTTTCTCATGAACTGCAAGAGAACGGTTTACCGAATTCGTTTGTCCCTGGTCGTAACATTCTGTTCTTAACGCTTGCTGGTATTTACGCATATCAAATTGGCGCAGAAACGGTGATTACTGGCGTATGTGAAACGGACTTTTCTGGCTACCCTGACTGTCGTAATGATTTTGTAAAAGCGATGAACTCTGCGTTAGTACAAGGTATGGACAAGCAGCTAGATATTAAAACGCCACTAATGTGGCTCAACAAGGCTGAAACTTGGGCCTTAGCTGATCAATACTCAGCACTTGAGCTAGTGCGTACTAAAACTCTGACTTGTTATAACGGCATCATCGGCGATGGCTGTGGCGATTGTCCGGCATGTGAACTGAGAAAGGTTGGCCTAAACGACTACCTAGGTGATCGCGAATCTGTCATGGCTGAACTGGTTCGTAAGCAGGCTGAGAATAAATAATCTCAGTCAGGTTAATGGGGTCGTTACGTTATACGCATCAATAATGCAGTTTCGGCCGTAACTTTTTGCCTGGTATAGAGCTTGGTCAAGCACTGAATAGAGCTCATCGAAGTCACTTAATGCGTTTGAAGTTGCTAAGTAAGCACAACTTGCGGTTACATTAAGTGACTTTTTACTTTCTGATAGAAAAACGGTGCGTGATATTACATAATATAACTCTTCAACTCTTTCTCTTACTTCCGATGAAGTGGTGTCTGTCAGCACTATTACAAACTCTTCACCACCTAAACGACCAAACAATTCTCCGCTCACCAAGTGTTTTCTGATTTGTCTGCTAATGTGGACGAGTGCTCTGTCCCCAGTTGGGTGACCATGTTCATCATTGATTTTCTTAAACTTATCTAAGTCTAATAAGATTAGAACATGCTGTTTATTCATTTCTTGAGAACGCTTCACCCGTTTAATTCGTCTTATGATTTCAGTTCTGTTGTACGCTTTGGTCATAGCGTCAATCGCAGCTTTTGAGCGATTTGTTCTATTCGCTAATACCATAAAACTCGCACCACACAACAACAAAATCACAATGATGTTGTAAAGCCAGCGTGGCGCTCCATTTTTCGATATGAAGGCGATCAATGTTCGCTTGTTGCAGCAATAAGGAGCTCTCGAGTTCTTGTTCATATTTGATATGGGTAATATCGAGCGCCTCGAGTGCGAGTCTATTGTCTGTATTTCGCGCTTCCATCTGAATGGATGAATATCGTTTATAATAGATAAACGCTTGTTGGTAATCATTAAGCGCCTCAGCCATCAGTTTCTTCTCTTCGAACATATCACTGACAGCCAGATAAGCATTGATACGAATCCCATCATTGTTCAACTCATTGGCAGCCTCGAGTGATTCTATTAAATAGCTTCGTGCCAAATCATAATCTTGTGTCTGCGTATAGGCTTTACCTAACCCTAAGCTAGTGAGTGCAATGCCGTAGTTATGGGATGATTCTCTTAGTAAATTCTGCTCTTTTTCAAAGTGATAAATCGCTAAGTCGCTTTGGCTTTGATTTAAATAGAGATCAGCAAGGCTGTGATGAACCTGAGCCTTAATTAGGCCGGAAGCATCGACTCTAAGGGCAAGCGCTTCCTCTAGGTATTGAGTTGATTTTACATACTGTTTTAGCTCTTTGAGTAAGTTACCAATATCGTTGTAAATCCCAGAGATATCATGCCCTTTTGGGAATGCCTTGATCAAAGATAGATAGGTATTTAACGCTGTATGG
>NZ_JBQKUM010000093.1:0-15952 GCF_054968605.1 Pseudoalteromonas sp. G5_S1_14_S5
TACTTATGACGCTCTTTTAGCTTATTCACCACATCGTTCATCGATAAGCCTTGGTCTTGAAGGAGCACCATCAAGTGGTAAATCAAATCTGCAGATTCACACTCTAATTCCGCCTTATCACCCGACGTCGCCGCAAGCGCGACTTCAACGCCTTCTTCGCCCACTTTTTGCGATATACGCTTGGTGCCACGGGCATATAAGCTGGCAGTGTAAGAAGAGTCAGGATCTGCGTCCTTGCGGGCAGCCAGTAGCTGCTCAAGTTGATGAAGCCACACCATCTGAGACTCTTCCTGTGGATCAGAATCCCAGCATGTTGTCGTACCCAAGTGACACGTAGGACCAATTGGGTTCACTTTGACTAGCAAGGTATCGTTGTCGCAGTCCAGTGACATATTCACCAGTTGCAGAACATTTCCTGACGTCTCACCTTTAGTCCAAAGGCGCTCTTTAGTACGAGAGAAGAAGGTCACTTGACCTGTTTCGCCCGTCTTTGCTAACGCATCTTGGTTCATGTAACCCATCATCAGCACTTGGCTTGACTGGAAATCTTGTACAATCGCAGGAACGAGACCGTCGACTTTATCCCAATTGATACGTTCAGCTAGCGTATTTACTTCTGTCGCTGCAAAACTCATAGACGCACCTCTACACCTTGTTGTTTTAGATACTGCTTTAATTCACCAATATTGATGACTTGTTTGTGGAATACCGAAGCCGCAAGCGCTCCATCCACATTAGTTTTGTTGTAAGCTTCTGCGAAGTGCTCCATTGCACCTGCGCCACCCGAAGCAATCAATGGTACGTTAGATACTTCACGCACCATATTGAGCTGTTCAAGGTCATAGCCGTTGCGAACGCCATCTTGGTTCATCATATTCAACACAATTTCACCAGCACCACGTTTTTGTACTTCCTGTACCCAATCTTTGGTCTCCCATTTAGTTGCTTTAGTACGCGCTTCATCACCAGTGAATTGGTAAACCTGGTACTTACCGGTTTCTTTATCAAAGTATGAGTCGATGCCAACAACGATACACTGCACACCAAACTTATCAGCTAGGTCAGTGATCAATTGAGGGTTAGCCAATGCTGGCGAGTTAATGGATACTTTGTCAGCTCCAAACTCTAGAATACGCGCTGCATCTTCAGCCGACTTAATACCACCTGCGACACAAAAAGGAATATCAATCACCTCTGCAACACGCTTTACCCAACTCTTATCAACAACACGGCCATCACTTGATGCCGTGATATCGTAAAATACCAATTCATCCGCGCCCTCTTCTGCATAGCGCTGTGCTAGAGGAACGATATCGCCAATGATTTCGTGGTTACGGAACTGAACGCCCTTAACCACTTGTCCGTCACGGACATCCAAACAAGGGATTATTCGCTTTGCCAGCATGCAAATGCCTCCTCTGCGGTGAACTTACCATCAAGTAGCGCACGGCCCACAATCACACCAGCCACACCGCTACCTTTTAGAGCTTCGATGTCTGCTAGGCTGCCTATACCGCCCGATGATTGGAACTGAACCTTCGGGTACTGCTTACAAAGATCCACGTAAAGCTCAACATTTGATCCTTCTAGCGTGCCATCACGAGAGATATCAGTACATAGAACGTGCTGAAGGCCAACGGTCAAGTAGTCTTCAATCAGCGCTTCAATGGTCATACCTGAATCTTCCTGCCAACCTGAAATCGCAACTTTGCGAGTACCGTTTTCGTCAATGTTGATATCTAGAGCAAGAACGATTTTTTCAGCACCGTACTTTTCCATCCAACCTTTAACAAGCTCTGGTTTCTTAACTGCCGTTGAACCAACAACAACACGTTGTGCTCCAGCTTCCAGTAGATCAATCACATCTTGCTCATTACGCACACCGCCGCCAATTTGAATGTTAGCCGGCGTGCTATCAAGTAGCTTAGCGATCAGGTCTAACTGGCGAGCTGTCGTGTCTTTTGCACCTGTTAAATCAACAAGGTGCAACCAGCCAGCACCAGCTTGGTGATATAGGTTGAACTGCTCTGCTGGGTCTACTTTATATTCTGTTACTTGACCGTAGTCCCCTTGAAATAAGCGAACTACTTGGCCTTCAATTAAATCTAATGCGGGAATAATCATTTACATTCCTTATATGGCAACGTTAACCGCTGCCTAATCCTTATTACAATTCCAAGAAGTTCTGAATCAATTTAGAACCAGCTTTTGATGAACGTTCTGGGTGGAACTGAACACCATAATAGTTACCGCTTTGCACCGCTGCGGTAAACGGATTACCGTAATCACACTGTGCGATGGTGTAGTCACCTACTGGCATTGCGAAGCTGTGAACAAAGTAAAAGTATTCGCCTTCTTCAATGTCTTTGAATAGAGGATGATTAGGTGTTGCAGTGACTGTATTCCAACCCATGTGTGGCAGTGGTAAATCGCCCGTATCCAGAAGACGAACTTCCCCCTCGCACAAGCCTAAACACTCAACTAGCTCGTCGGCCTTTTGACCTTTTTCTTGAGATAACCTCCCAAGAAGCTGCATGCCTAAACAAATACCAAGCAGAGGCTTCTCTACTTGCTTTACAAGAGCGACAAGATCGCGCTCTTGTAAGTTTTTCATTGCTTCACTTGCTGTACCTACACCAGGTAGAAATAGCTTGTCGGCTGCAAGAACCACTTCTGGTTCTTTTGAAATGTCAACAGTGTACCCTAGACGTTCAATCGCAAATTTAACCGATGAGACGTTGGCACAACCAGTATCAATAATAACTACTTTCTGCTCTTTCATACCGATTCCTTACAGAACGCCTTTGCTGCTTGGTAACTCGTTACCTTCAACTTTAATTGCTTGGCGCAGAGTACGACCAAATGCTTTGAATAGGCTCTCAATAATGTGGTGATCGTTATTGCCAGCAGAAGAAAGGTGTAGCGTACAAGCTAGCGTGTCAGTTAGAGAACGGAAGAAGTGAACCACCATTTCCGTTGACAGATCACCCACTTGCTCACGACTAAACTCTGCATCAAACTTCAGGTATGGACGGCCAGAAAGGTCTAACGCACACTGAGCTAAACACTCATCCATAGGCAAGCTAAAACCAAAACGGCCAATGCCACGCTTGTCGCCTAGCGCATCTTTCAGGGCCTGGCCTAACGCTAGTGCTGTGTCTTCTACTGTGTGGTGATCGTCAATGTGCAGATCGCCTTTCACAGTCAGGTTCATTTGGAAACCACCGTGCGTTGCAATTTGATCAAGCATATGGTCGAAGAAACCCATGCCAGTGTCTATCTTGTTACCACCCGTTTCATCAAGGTTTACCGCTACCTTAATGTCCGTTTCTTTCGTCGTTCGAACCACTTCAGCAACACGAGCGTTAACCGTTAAGTCTTTAACAATCTGTGGCCAGTTAAGTGTGCCTTCTGTTTCAAGATCCGGACCGTACTGGATACCACGGATTGCCATGTTCTCGGCTAATTGCAGGTCAGTCACGCGGTCACCAATCACAGCAGAGTGTTGGAAGTCTACTTTACCGCCTTGCAGGTACTCTTTAACCATACCCAGTTTTGGCTTGCGGCAAGAGCAGTTGTCTTCGTCAAAGTGAGGGCAAATAAGCACGTCATCAAACTTTACGCCTTGAGATTCAAAGAAATCCATCATCATGTTATGTGGCGCATCGAAATCTTCTTGTGGGTAGCTATCAGTACCAAGGCCATCTTGGTTAGTTACCATAACTAAGCGGTAGCCAGCGTCTTGCAATGCAAGCAGGCTAGGAATCACTAGCGGTTCAAATTTCAGTTTATCTAAACGGTCTACTTGAAAATCGACTGGCGGCTCAACAATTAAGGTGCCGTCGCGGTCTATAAACAGTATTTTTTGTTGTTTACTCACTTGAACTTCCTTTTAATTTTAAATCTGGTGGCCTAGCTAAAATTAAACGCTAACCCAAAATATTGGTTTCATTTGTCAGGCTGTTATTTATCAAATAAAAGCTGACAAATATTATTACTGGCAAGTCTTTCGTTACTGGTAAAAGTTACGAATGAATCCAAGTGTCTTTTCGCACTCTTCGCGGTTACCAATACTAATTCGAACACAGTCTTCAATTGGCGAATTCCGTAAGATAATGCCGCTGTCCCATGCCGCTTTAAATAGTTCGTCACCGTTCGGGAATTTAACCAAAAGGTAGTTACCCCAACCATCGAATACCGTAACGTTAGGCATCCCCATCAGACCAGCCTGTAGGTACGCTCGGTTAGCGCTTAAGTCCAGAACTTGAAACTTCGTTCTTGCAAGACCTTGCTCTGAGAGTGCTTGAACCGCGATATCAGCAACAGGGGTTGGCACTGGATATGGCGCAATCACTTTCAACAGTACATCGATAAGCTCTTGGTTCGCTAGCGTAAAGCCGCAGCGTAGTCCAGCCAATGCAAAAGCTTTAGACAGAGTACGCAGAATCGCTAGGTTCGGGTATTGCTCAAGTAAATCAGCGGTTGACGCTTCTGGGCAAAAGTCGATGTACGCTTCGTCCATCACAACAATTGCTTTATCTTGAGTCATCTCAAGTAGCTTAATGATGTCCTTACGTTCAACCAAATTACCAGTCGGGTTATTTGGGCTACACACAAACACCACTTTCACCTTGTCTAGCTGAGCTTCAATCGCAGGGAGATCAAGTTGCCACTCTGCGGTTAGAGGCACCATTTTACGCTCAACACCGATGGTTTCTGCACTGATTGCGTACATACCGTAGGTTGGTGGGCAGTAAAGGATAGCATCTTCATTCGGCTCACAAAAAGCACGAATCAGCAGTTCGATACCTTCGTCAGCGCCCCGTGTTGTAAGAGTTTGCTCTGATTTCACACCTGCATATTGCGCGTAAGCATCAATCAACTCTTTAGGCTGACACTCGCTGTAACGATTAAGACGAGACAGGTTTAAGTTGTACTCGTTATCAAACGGAGATTCGTTGGCGTTTAACCATACATCGCCAGTGCCGCCAATGCGTCTTGCAGACAAGTAAGGTGTGAGAGCCTGCACTTGTTTTCTTGCTAACTTTTCCATGCCCTGCCCTTATTTAGCTTGGTTTAACTTTTCAACTCGGATAGTCACAGCACGTTTGTGAGCATCCAAGCCTTCGGCTTCCGCCATAGTAACAACTGTTGGAGCTAAGCCTTTTAGGCCATCAGTGCTCAATTCTTGTACTGTCATACGTTTTGAGAAATCAGCTAAACCAAGGCTAGAGTATGTCTTGGTGTAACCGTACGTCGGCAATACGTGGTTAGTACCAGAGGCATAGTCGCCTGCAGATTCTGGAGACCAATCGCCAAGGAAGATAGAACCTGCATTGTCTAGCAATGGCAGCAATTCACGTGGGTTCTTAGTTTGAACGATCAAGTGTTCAGGACCGTAGAAGTTTGAAATCGCAATCGCTTGAGTGATGGATTCAGCAATGATGATCAGGCTTGATGCCAATGCTTGCTGAGCGATACTCGCACGAGACAACTCTTTCAATTGTTTTTGAACGGCTTCGGTCACTTGATCCGCAATCAATGGCGAAGGTGTTACTAACACCACTTGAGAATCAGGACCGTGTTCAGCTTGGCTCAACAAGTCAGCAGCAATGAAGTCTGCGTCTGCTGTTTCATCAGCAATGACTAGCACTTCTGATGGGCCCGCTGGCATATCAATCGCTGCGCCGCGGAAGTCGTTGCTTACTTGGCGTTTTGCTTCAGTCACAAAAGCATTACCTGGGCCGAAAATCTTATCAACTTTAGCAACACTTTCCGTACCGTAGGCCATCGCAGCAACCGCTTGACCACCACCAACATTGTAAACCTCATCGATCTTACAAAGCTTAGCGACATACAAAATTTCGTCAGCGATTGGCGGAGGCGAACAAAGAACAACCTTGCGACAACCTGCGATTTGAGCGGGAACACCTAACATAAGAACAGTTGACGGAAGCGGTGCACTGCCACCCGGGATGTACAGACCAACCGTGTTAATCGCACGTGTCACTTGCTCACACACAACACCTGGTTGCGTCTCAACTTTAATTGGCTGAGGTTTCTGAGCTTCGTGGAACTTAGCAATATTGCTGTAAGCTTGTTCTAGCGCATGCTTCATTTCTGGAGTTAGACGAGCGCTCGCTTCTTCAACCTCATCTGAACTTACTCGAATTGATTCTGGAGTAACGCGGTCAAACTTCTCAGTCAGTTCTTTAAGTGCAGCATCGCCCTCATTTCGTACTTTTGCAATAACATCAGAAACTGTCGCTGTGATGTTTGCACCTTCAGTAATAGCGGGACGTTCTAATACCGAGTCTTGCTGTGATTCACTTAAAGATTGCCAAACAACGGTTCTCATCGTCATTACCCCATCATTTTTTCGATTGGTAGTACTAGAATCGAGCTTGCGCCTAACTCTTTCAGCTGTTCCATCGTTTCCCAGAACAAGTTCTCTGTACTTACTAAGTGAACAGCAACTTTGTCTTTATCTGTTGAAAGTGGCAATACTGTTGGATCTTCAGCGCCAGGCAGTAGTGATTTGATTTGCACAAGCTGAGATGTTGGCGCGTGTAGCATGATGTATTTCGATTCTTTCGCTTGTTGAACACCTTGCATACGAGTCAATAGTTTTTCAATCAATGCTGTTTTGTCTGCGTCGAATTCACCTGTGCGTTGAATCAATGTCGCTTTAGATTGGAAAATCACTTCCGCTTCTTTTAGGCCGTTTGCTTCTAGCGTTGCACCGGTAGAAACCAAGTCCGCGATTGCGTCAGCTAGACCAGCGCGAGGAGCTACTTCAACCGAGCCTGTAAGCATACAAGTGCTGAAATCAACACTCTGCTCGTCCATGTAGGCTTTAAGTAGTTGTGGGTAGGTTGTTGCAATTCGCTTGCCCGCTAGGTCTTGTGGGCCGTTGTACTGTTCGTCTTTATTGATAGCGATAGATAAACGGCAACCACCGAAATCTAGACGACGTAGTGTTTGGAACTCTGCAGGCTCTTTAAGAGCAAGGCGATCTAGACGAACTTCCTCAAGCTCATTTTCACCGATAAAACCAAGGTCAACCACACCATCCATGATGAGACCTGGGATGTCGTCATCACGAACTAATAATAGGTCAATTGGCATATTTAGTGAATGAACGACTAGGCGCTCACCCATGATGTTAAATTTAACACCACATTTTTTTAATAGGTCTTGGCACTCTTTACTTAGGCGACCTTTCTTTTGAATTGCGATTCTTAGGCGTTGTGTCTGCATTGCTGTATCCCTGTGCAAATATCTGAATTTATTGATTATTTAAAAACGATAAAACCAAAAAACCCTCGGAAGACTCTGTCATCCCGAGGGTTTAAATCTAAATTCTTTTGAATTAACCTCCGGGAGTAACCTTGCTCCCGGGTATACGTAAATCTCCCCGAAAGTCTAGATAGGGTGATGATGGTGATGAATGTTCATTACTAATTTACGCATACTTATCAGCTCTTAGGTTGTTTGCTGTCTTGTCTCCACACTAACCAAGGTAAGATCCTTTTTCAACCATTAATTAGAACTTTTTTCACGAAAACTAAAATTAAATTAACAGGCACAAAAAAGGGAGGCCAACGCCTCCCTGATAGTTTACTGATTAACTTTCGTTTTTAGCTTTTGCATGTCGCCATTTTGCAGCGAGAGAAATAAGCCAGAGCGAAACACACAGCAACGAACGTTAAAGCTGCCGCGCTGAATGCGATACCGATAGAAGCTGTCATACCTATGGTAATGAAGCCAATGCACGATACAAACGCTACTGATAGCGCATATGGAAGCTGTGTTGATACGTGGTCGATATGGTTACAACGAGCACCTGTCGAAGACAGAATCGTTGTATCTGAAATTGGAGAACAGTGATCACCAAATACCGCGCCCGCTAGAACCGCACTTAGCATAGGAAGAATCAGTGCGATATCAGATGCTGCAGCCATATCACCCGCGATAGGTAGCATGATACCGAACGTCCCCCATGAAGTACCGGTAGAGAAAGCCATGATGCCTGCAAGTAAGAACAGGATAACTGGTAGCCAGTGGTAATCAATGCTGCCTGCTACTAGAGAAGACAAGTACGTACCTGTTTTCATGTCACCGATTACAGAACCGATAGTCCATGCGAACACAAGGATTAGGATAGCGCCAAACATAGAGCTTGCACCGATCCACATCGTTCTTGCGATGTCTGCCATAGATAGCTTCTGCTTAAATACAGTCGCTAGCGCAACAAGAAGACCGATGATGCCACCGTAGACAAGAGACTTACCAACATCTGTATTTTCGAATGCACCAAGTAGGTTAAACGCTTGACCATCAGCAGCTAATGCTTGACCGCCTGTGTAAAGCATCGCTGCTACCGTCGCTACGATCAATGAAACGATCGGCATGATTAGGTCAGAAACAGAACCGTTCTCGCTCTCTTCGATATCTAGTTCTTCGTTTAAATCGTGAGCTTGTTGGCTGTCGTTGCCACCTTCAAAGCCACGACCTTGAGACGCTTCGATCTCGTGATCACGCATCTTACCAACATCTAGACCGAACCACGCCACTGCGAACACCATAAGAAGTGCAAATACCGCATAGAAGTTCATTGGAATTAGACGAACATAAGCGCCTAGAGCTGAATATTCAGTCACACCGTGTGTTACTAGGATGCCACCGATAATAGTAATTATGTAAGCACCCCAACTAGAAGCTGGCATGATCACACACATAGGAGCTGCTGTAGAATCAAGAATATAAGCTAGCTTAGCGCGAGATACGTAGAAACGGTCTGTTACAGGACGAGAGATTGCACCTACCGCCAAGCTGTTGAAGTAATCATCCACAAAGATAAATACGCCTAAGAAAGCTGCAAGCAGTTTAGAGCCACGTTTGCTTTTAACGCGAGACTGAGCCCATTCAGCGAATGCGCGAGTACCACCAGATAGTGTTAATAGCGCCGTTGTCATTCCCAGGATAATTAGGAAAGCAATGATGCTCATGTTCCAAGTGTTGATACCGCCATCTTCAATGAAAACACCAGATGCTTTAGTAAATACGTAGCTGGCGGCATTACCCACTGAGTAATCAGCAAGTAAGATAGCACCCATAACAATACCGATACCCAGAGAAACCAATACACGGCGGGTAACGATAGCAAGGCTCAAAGCCACAAGTGGCGGAAGCAAAGATAAAGGAGATGTTGCAAAATCTATTAAATTCATGATCTTCAAAAACCAGTTTTTTATTTGGCTAGAGATCTACTGCAGACAAACTTGATACAGATAACCAAGTTCATGTTGAACTAAGCGAAAGGGAAGTGAACACTTCACCCAACCCTACAGTAGCGCTCCATAGTTTAAAATTAAGACTATGGCAGTGTTGTACCTATTGAGCACAACCCCAGCAAATTGCTTAGATATACAATTTACTTCGGCAATTACACCTTTCACCTTCGTTCATTGGCATCACCCCAACGAAAACTACTTTTTATAATTGCACCTCTACGTGCGACAACATTATTAACCACTCAAACAATAGTTTAACAAATGATTAACCAAAAAGTCGCATCAGGTATCAGCAATTGTACCCATCAAGAGCAACAATGCAACATATCACTCCAAGAAAAGTAGCTTTTTATTTATGAACTAATGAACCAAAGAATAGTCAACATAGTGGAATTACTCCACCAGTCACATATCAGATATTAAGATACCCTTAATATCTATTGTAAATGCAATAGAAAGGAGCATGGGAATTTTCAACTATTCATCTCACTTTTATATTTAAATATGTAATAAAAGAAATACTGTTTGTTTTATTCCCAAGCTCTGTTTATTATTAGGGGGATTATTTAGTTTACCTTGATGGAAAATATCATGTCTGAATTAACAAAAACTCTATTAAATATCCGTAGCCTTCGCGCATTCTCACGTGAATTAACTCTTGAGCAACTAGAGGAAGCGCTAGACAAGTTAACTATTGTTGTACAAGAGCGTCAGGAGTCTGAAGCTGAAGAACGTGCGGCTAAAGCAGCACAAGAAGCTAAACTTTCTGCTATTGCTGAGCAAATCGCAAAAGACGGAATTGATGTTGCTGATCTTATTGCTGCGCTTTCTGGCGAAGCAAAGTCTAAATCAACAAAAGCTAAACGCGCTCCACGCCCAGCTAAATACAAATATGTAGATGCAAACGGCGACGAGAAAACTTGGACAGGCCAAGGTCGTACACCTTCAGCTATCCAAGAACAACTAGATGCTGGTAAATCTCTAGAAGACTTCGCTATCTAAGCGTTTAGTTTGCTTAGTCAGCAATCCAATTACCGACTAAGCAATAGAATTAATATTTAAGTCGACTAAAATATTATTTACGGCTTCAATATATCAAGAAACAAAAAAGGCTCCTTTCGGAGCCTTTTTTATATCTTGTTACTAATTAATGTTTTTTATAAACATTGCTGCGTATTTGATTAACTTGTGCGCAGCGGATGAACAAAATTTCTTATCTTTCCCAGTACGCTTCTTCTAGGCTATCTTCTCTTTCAGGAAGACCGCGAGATAAACGTGGAGAGTGCTGAACCAATACTTCGTAGCTCGCACGGTTCGAATATTTACAAACTTGTGAGAAAGAAGAATACGTCAAGAATGAATGCTGGTGCTTACTTGAGTTTGGCACGTTTTCTTTGTGGTACTTATTCGCTGCCATATCATGTAATAAAGCAGATAAAGCCGCATCACCTGCACCATTGGTATTTTTGATTTTCTCAGGACCGCCCATATAAGGCGCAATATGTGAATAAACTTTAGTAGGGTTTTCACATAAATCTTTATGAGCCGGACGGCTAAATTCATAACGGTTAAATTCAGCAATTGAACCTGGAAGTAAAGGCAGTGATGTTTCACGTTTCGCTGCATCTTCCGTGTAACCCGCCATAAATAGACCAACAGGGCCTGCAGTACATAGTACTAGGTCTACCCAATCTAGCGCCTTATCAGAAGCAGCGAGTGGATCGATTTCGCCAGTTAGGGCTTCGGCTTCGTCTTCATTCATTGCAACAACCGTTACATGTTGCTCTAAGAAATCTTTCCAGAATTCAGGATCGTCTTGAATAACGAATTTAGTACCCAGTGTTAAAACAACAGGCACATCGTATTTCTTCGCGTATTCGATCGCTTTCATTGTTGCTTCAGGCATCGGGTCACCTGGCTTACAACGAACTAAGTAAGCAGTTAATACCAAAGCAGAAGCACTTTTGAAAATCTTTTCAGGAATACTGTCTGGTTTTAGTTGGTTCATTTGTCCTTCGCTAATTGCGAAAGTACGCTCACCGTCTTCAGTAATTAATGCAAAGCAGCGACCAATTGCGCCATCTACCCCTTGTAAATGGTTCAAGTCCATTCTGCTTGATGTATTACATAAATAGCGGTAACCATAGCTACCAATTTTAATATCTTGGCTCATTACACCGAGTAGCGTTGAACGATCATCGGCTAGTACTGAGTAATTGTGCAATGTATTACCGATAGTACCACCAGCATATTCATTGGTAATTAGGCACTGTTCTTTTAGTTCTTGATATAAAGACTCAGCCGCTTCATCACCGATAACCAGTGAGTGTCCCTTACTTAAACCGTACTTATCAATAAGTTCAGAACTCACTTTGGCTTCAATATCAACCAAAGTTTGGTCAATACCGATAATATGAGTGCGTGACATTCTTTTACTGCTTTGAGCTTGGCTCACTAATGGGTCACGTGCGTGAACCGGAAAATAGTGCTTTGATTTACGTTGTCCAGGGAATTTCATAGGGCTAGTCTAAGTCAAGGGGAAATAGGTGGCGGATTCTACCGCGCTATATTTAACGCGGCAATCATTCAAACTATAGCAAACGTTTGCTGAGTTATTTTTTTATTCACCTTCCATAAAGCTTAAATCAGGTAGCATCTCTAAATGCTCGGCATAACGCTTTTGATTAAACTCTGAGCCATTTTTCATAACGTCAAATACTTCAACCGCAAGTGCACATGCCATTGCTGCAATTGCGTCTTCACGCGGTGTACCTGTCATCATAAGGCGCATTAAAGTCTCTTTTACTTTAATTGGCTGACCATCTTCTAGCTGATTTTCAATAATTTCAATCAACTGCTCTTCTTGCATAAATTCATTTTGTTCAGACATTTTTTATCTCAAGTCTTGGATTTCGAGCGACTATGCCACATATACTTCTGACATCCTAGCGACTCACCTCGCTCTCATGCGATTACTAACAGAGTCAGCGCACTATTTGTGCAAATGAAACTGTGATTCCGGTCTCGGATCTGTCACGGCGTTTCTCTTTCTGTTAGAATCTGCGACCAAGTAATAGTAACGGTGTTTAGACATGTCAGATATCAGCTCTGGAAACAGCGAAAAGAAAGTAATTGTCGGTATGTCCGGCGGTGTAGATTCGTCAGTATCGGCGTATCTTCTTCAGCAACAAGGCTATCAGGTAGAAGGCCTTTTCATGAAAAACTGGGAAGAAGACGATAACGAAGAATACTGCACGGCAGCTGAAGATCTTGCTGATGCTCAGGCGGTATGTGACAAACTAGGCATCCACCTTCACACTATCAACTTTGCTGCAGAATACTGGGACAATGTATTCGAATACTTCCTTGCGGAATACAAAGCAGGTCGTACGCCTAACCCAGATATTCTTTGTAACAAAGAAATTAAATTCAAAGCATTCTTAGAGTTTGCCGATGAAGTACTAGACGCAGACTATATTGCGATGGGTCACTACGTTCGTCGTACTTTCCCAACTCAAGAAGAGTTAGATGCTGGCGTAAAACCAGAGATGCTACGTGGTCTAGACAGCAACAAAGATCAAAGCTACTTCCTTTACACGCTAAGCTCAGACCAAGTCGCGCGCAGCCTATTCCCAGTTGGTGAATTAGAGAAACCAGAAGTGCGACGCATTGCTGAAGAGCAAGACTTAATCACAGCGAAGAAGAAAGACTCTACAGGTATCTGCTTTATCGGTGAGCGTAAGTTCACAGAATTCCTTGGCAAATACCTACCAGCGCAACCAGGTGACATCGAAACACCAGAAGGTAAAGTGATTGGTAAACACAATGGCTTGATGTACCACACGCTGGGTCAACGTAAAGGCCTTCACATTGGTGGAACCAAAGGTGGTGGTGGTAATGAAGAACCATGGTTTGTTGGTGAAAAAGACCTTAAGCGTAATGTGCTGGTTGCCGTACAAGGTAAAGATCACCCTCTTCTTAAATCAGAAGGTTTGATCGCTTCTCAGCTTCACTGGGTAAATCGCGCACCAATTACTGAAGTTATGACATGCACGGTAAAAACACGTTACCGTCAAACCGATATTCCTTGTACAATCATCCCAATTGATGACAAGAACATTAAGGTTATTTTTGACGAGCCACAGATCGCAGTGACCCCAGGTCAATCTGCAGTATTCTATCAAGACGACGTGTGTCTTGGCGGTGGTATCATCGAAAAACGCATCTAACTGATCGAACGACAAACGATAGAAGACAACTAGGAGTTACTACGTGGCTAATACACTTTATGACCGTACTATTGCTTTCGCCGGAATTTGCCAAGCTGTGGCTTTGGTTCAACAAGTAGCGAAAGACGGCCATTGTGATAAAGATGCCTTCGAAGCTTCACTCAGTGCTATTTTGAACACTAGCCCGGCAAACACTGTTGGTGTTTTTGGACGTGAAGCTAACCTAAAATTAGGTCTTGAGTGCCTAGTAAAAGGTATCGATAGTACTCCTGCTGGTAGCGATATCACTCGTTACATCATCAGCTTAATGGCGCTTGAACGTAAGCTATCATCTCGCAATGACTCTATGTCTCAGCTTGGTGACCGAATTCAAACTGCAGAGCGCCAAAGTGAACACTTCGACTTGTTTGACGAGCAGATGATCAGCAACCTAGCGAGTATCTACCTTGATGTTGTGAGCCCAATCGGCCCTCGCATTCAGGTTTCTGGCACGCCAGCGGTACTTCAACAAACCTCGACCCAACATAAGGTTCGTGCCCTACTACTCTCAGGGATTCGAAGTGCTGTTCTATGGCGTCAGGTAGGCGGCAAACGTCGTCACCTTATCTTCGGTCGCAAGAAGATGATCGAGCAGGCTCAAATCCTATTAGCTCGAATGTAACTTATTAGCTCGCGCCTCGTCGCGAGCTTGTTTTTTGTATCAACACAACTCTCACGCAAACGTTTGCGCAATATGCGTGACAATTGAGATTGTTACTGGTATAAACCTCTCAAAATTTAGAAAACTCAATTCAGGAGAACACCATGGAACTGTCAGCATTGACTGCTGTTTCACCAGTAGACGGCCGTTACGGAAGTAAGACTATTTCATTACGCAGCATCTTTAGTGAGTTTGGTCTACTAAAGTACCGCTCTATCGTTGAAATTCGTTGGTTACAAAAGCTTGCAGCTACTGATGCAATCAAAGAAGTACCAGCGTTCAGTGCAGAAGCTAACCAGTTTCTTGATGAACTAGCCGCTAACTTCAGCGAAGAAGATGCTCTACGTATCAAAGAGATCGAGCGCACAACAAACCACGACGTAAAAGCGGTTGAATACTTCTTAAAAGAGAAAGTAGCTGGCGTTCCTGAGCTTCACGCTGTTAACGAATTCATTCACTTTGCATGTACTTCCGAAGACATCAACAACACGTCTCACGCGCTTATGCTTAAAGAAGCTCGTGACGAAGTTGTTCTTCCAGAAATCCGCAACGTAATCGACGCAATCAAAGCACTTGCGAACGAATACCGCGACATTCCTCTTCTTTCTCGTACACACGGTCAGCCTGCTTCTCCTTCTACTATGGGTAAAGAAATGGCTAACGTTGCGTACCGTATGGAACGTCAATACAAGCAAATCGAAAACGTTGAGATCCTAGCGAAAATCAACGGCGCTGTTGGTAACTACAACGCACACCTTTCTGCATACCCAGAAGTAGATTGGCACCAGTTCTCTGAAGAGTTCATCACTGAATCTCTTGGCGTAACTTGGAACCCATACACAACTCAAATCGAACCTCACGACTACATCGCTGAGCTATTCGACGCGATTGCTCGTTTCAACACCATCCTTCTAGACTTCGACCGTGACGTTTGGGGATACATTGCTCTTGGCCACTTCAAGCAGAAGACAATTGCTGGTGAAATCGGCTCTTCTACAATGCCGCATAAAGTTAACCCAATTGACTTCGAAAACTCGGAAGGCAACCTTGGTCTAGCTAACGCTGTATTCGGCCACCTAGCACAAAAACTTCCAGTTTCTCGCTGGCAACGTGACCTAACTGACTCTACGGTTCTTCGTAACCTAGGTGTTGGTGTTGGCTACGCTATCATTGCATACACTTCAACTCTGAAAGGTATTAGCAAGCTAGAAGTTAACCGCGAAGCACTACTTGCTGAACTAGACAAGAACTGGGAAGTTCTAGCTGAACCGGTACAAACAGTAATGCGTCGTTACGGCATCGAGAAGCCATACGAGAAGCTTAAAGAGCTAACTCGTGGTAAGCGTGTAGATGGCGAAGGCATGCGTGCATTCATCGATGGCCTAGAGATCCCTGAAGACGAGAAAGTGCGTCTAAAAGAGATGACTCCAGCGAACTACATCGGCCAAGCTGTTGAGCTAACTGACAAACTGTAATTCGAGATTCGAGATTCGAGATTCGAGATTCGAGATTCGAGATTCGAGATTCGAATTAGATGATATGAGAAGGCTTCCCATGTGGAAGCCTTTTTTGTGGTTACGTGCAAGCAACGCAAGAGTTATCAAACAAGAACCCAAAAACCAGCCCGAAACTCATTTTGATAGAGCTAAACTCTCAGAGTAACGAAAACCACACCCCTTCAGTACCAACTCTTAACAGCTGAGATCAAAAAAGGCCTCCCGAAGGAA